>JAZOMP010000183.1:0-18687 GCA_045654045.1 Acutalibacteraceae bacterium | reverse complement strand
GAAAAGCGTTGGGAAATAAGCGACGTAAGCGCTGTTGAAATGCTCGACGAGGGCGTGCGCAAGGGCTTTAAGATTACAAGAAAGTTCTTCGATTCCGTAATCGAGCAGAAGGTATGGCTTTACAACGATATAGATAAGATTGATTTTGATACAACAGCAGAGTGGTGGCAGGAGCATATTCTTGTCAAGGCTGCTTTCCCCGTCGAAATCAATGCCGACAAGGCAAGCTATGAAATTCAGTTCGGCTGTGTTGAGCGTCCGACACATTCCAACACGAGCTGGGATGCCGCAAAGTTCGAGGTTTGTGCACACAAGTTTGCCGATATTTCCGAATGTGATTACGGTGTAAGTATCCTCAACGACTGTAAGTACGGTCACGATATTCACGACAGCGTAATCAGACTCACGCTTCTCAAGTGTGCAACTCACCCCAGCCCCAAGGCTGACAAGGGTCACCACGAGTTTACATATTCACTGCGTCCTCACGAGGGCTGTTTCAAGCAGGCAGGCACAGTCCGCCTTGCTTATGACCTCAATAACCCGATGACTGCCGTTAAGCTCGGCAAGCAGAACGGCGTACTGCCCGAAAGCTACAGCTTCGTTTCGGTTTCACACGAGAATATTGTTGTTGATACCGTCAAGAAGGCAGAGGACACCGACACAACTATTGTCCGTATGTACGAAAGCTGGAACAAGCGAGTCAATAACGCAACGCTTACCTTCGGCTTTGACGTCAAGAGTGCAGTGCTCTGCGACCTTATGGAAAACGAGCTTGAAGTGCTTGAGGTTACAAATAACAGTGTAACCATCCCCGTAAAACCGTTTGAAATTGTGACAATTAAAGTTAAGTAAGAATCAAGGCACGTCACAAAAGTGACGTGCCTTGATTAATGCAAAACGCAAAGTTCAAAATTCAAAATTGCGGGAGGGCTTCGCTCTCACCCGATTTTAAAATATCTGTTATCTCATATTTATTATTTCTTATTCTCTTATCTCACAGAATTTTTCAGTACCGTTCAGATAAAAGATAAGAGATAATAACTGTTAGGTAATAATTATATAATCGGAGCGAAGCGACCCTTAATTTTGCATTTAGCGTTTTGCACTTTGCATTTAAAAAGCACCGTTGGTATCAAACCAACGGTGCTTTAAAATTTATTCGGTTATTTAATTAATACATTCCGCCGCCCTGAGCTGCTGCCATAGCTGCTGCCTGTGCTGCATCTGCCTGGGGGTCGGGCTTATCTGTTACAAGGGACTCGGTTGTGAGTACCATTGCTGCAACAGAAGAAGCGTTTTCGAGTGCTGAACGTGTAACGTTTGTCGGGTCAAGGATACCTGCTTCAAACATATCAACGTAGCCGTCGTTTGCAAAGTTGTAGCCGAATCCTGTCTTACCGCTTGTGCGGATTTCGTTTACGATAACGCTGCCTTCAAGACCTGCGTTAGCGGCAATCTGGCGAACGGGAGCCTCGAGAGCCTTGAGAACAATCTTGACACCTGTCTTGATGTCTGCATCGTCTGTGTCGAGAAGAGCCTCAACAGCGGGGATAGCGTTGATAAGTGCAACACCGCCGCCTGCAACGCAGCCCTCTTCAACAGCTGCCTTTGTAGCTGCAAGAGCGTCCTCAATGCGGAGCTTCTTTTCCTTCATTTCTGTTTCTGTAGCGGCACCTACGCGGATAACTGCTACACCGCCTGCAAGCTTTGCAAGTCTTTCCTGAAGCTTCTCACGGTCGAAATCGGAGGTTGTTGTGCCGATCTGAGTTCTGATCTGTGCAACTCTGGCAGCGATTTCTGCCTTGTCGCCTGCACCGTCAACAATGATTGTGTTTTCCTTGCTGATCTTGACCTGGCGTGCACGGCCGAGCTGTGTGAGCTGTGTGTCCTTAAGCTCAAGACCGAGCTCTTCTGTGATAACCTCACCGCCTGTAAGAGTGGCGATGTCACGGAGCATTTCCTTGCGTCTGTCGCCGAAGCCGGGAGCCTTGACCGCAACGCAGGTGAATGTGCCGCGAAGCTTGTTTACAAGGATTGTTGAAAGAGCCTCGCCCTCAAGGTCCTCTGCAACGATTACGAGCTTCTTGCCGGACTGAAGAATCTGCTCAAGAAGGGGAAGGATTTCCTGAATGTTGGAAATCTTCTTATCTGTGATAAGGATGAAAGCGTCGTCAATAACAGCTTCCATCTTGTCTGTGTCTGTTACCATGTAGGGGGAGATGTAGCCGCGGTCGAACTGCATACCCTCAACAATATCAGAATCTGTAACAGCTGTCTTGCTTTCTTCAACGGTGATAACGCCGTCTGCGGAAACCTTATCCATAGCGTCTGCGATAATCTTACCGATTTCAGCATCGGCAGAGGAGATAGTAGCAATCATCTCAATATCTGCGGAGCTGCTTACGGGCTTGGAGTTAGCCTTGACTGCTGCTGTAGCGGCATCAACAGCCATCTTGATGCCCTTCTTGATTACCATCGGGTTTGCACCTGCGGTAACGTTCTTGATGCCCTCACGTACGAGTGCCTGTGCAAGAAGTGTAGCGGTTGTTGTACCGTCACCTGCAACGTCGTTTGTCTTTGTTGCAACTTCCTTTACAAGCTGTGCGCCCATGTTTTCAAACGGGTCCTCAAGCTCAACTTCCTTGGCGATTGTAACACCGTCGTTTGTGATGAGGGGAGCGCCGTACTTCTTGTCAAGAACAACGTTTCTGCCCTTGGGGCCGAGTGTGATTTTAACTGTGTCTGCAAGCTTGTCAATACCTGCCTGAAGAGCCTTGCGGGCATCTTCACCGTAAATAATCTGCTTTGCCATTTCTCATTTTCTCCTTTAATTATTCGATTACTGCAAGAATGTCGCCCTGGCGGACGATTGTGAATTCTTCCTTGTTGAGCTTAACCTCTGTGCCTGCGTACTTGCCGATGATAACCTTGTCGCCAACGTTAACGTACATTTCAACTGCTTTGCCGTCAACATCGCCGCCGGGACCAACTGCAACTACTTCTGCAAACTGGGGCTTTTCCTGTGCGGAAGCGGCGAGAATGATGCCGCTCTTGGTGGTTTCTTCAACTTCTGCAGCCTTAACGACTACTCTGTCTGCAAGGGGTCTGATTGTCATTTATAACTCCTCCTGTTAAGTAATTATTTCATAGTTTAGCACTCTCGGGTAACGAGTGCTAATACATATTCTACCTTATTTTTTATAAAATTCAAGCAAATTTAAGAAATTTTTGCCAATCGACTTATTGTTTACAATTTGTTCACAATTTTGCGCAATTATTTCTTGATTGTCTTAATAATTCCTGCCGTAATTGCTGTTGCAGCTGTTGCACCGAGGGCGGCAAGAGCAATTCTTCTCGGCTTTTCGAGCTCGTCGGCATCAATAAAATAGCCAAGCATTGAAAGCGGAGTTTTGCCCATTAAGTCAAAATAGGTGATGTGACGTGTTGTGAATTCGTCGGGCTTGTTTTCGTCAATTTCAAACAGCCTTACGCCCTTGTTTTCGTTGCCGTAGCAGCGGAATGAGGCGGCAGGGGTCTGAATCATTCTCACACCGTCGCAGTCAATATCAAACAGATTCATATGGTGGTGTCCGTAAACAACGGCAAGCACGTCACCTTGTGCCTTTACCGCATCGTACTGACCGTAATTAGCCTTGCAGCCGGGTGTAGGCTCATAAAGTCTGCCGGAATTTACACATCCGGGCTTTAAGCGGATGTATCTGTCTTCTTCGTAATACCTGATTGCACCCTCATCGTCCTTGCTGCATTCTTCAACGCAGTTTTCAGTTTCCGTCATCGGAATGTGCTGGAACATAAGCGAGGGGAGCTTGCCGAGAGCATCGCTTGTGTTTTTATACCATTCAACAGCCTCGGTTGTAACGCCCTCGTAGCCTCTGTCCTCTTCCTTGTTCTGGCGTGATGTGTCCATCATCCAGAGGTTGAATTTCGGTGTGTCGCCCGAATAAATAAGAATGTTGTGAGTGCCGATATCACCGTGACCGTAGGTGTCAACAAGCCCTACAAAACAACTGTATTCACGGTACAGGTCAATTATTTCTTCCTTGGTCATACAGCACATATCGTCGTGGTTGCCGAATATCATACCGAAGGGAATATTTCTCTTTTCAAGCGGCTCAAGTATTATCTTAAGCGACTTTTTCATTCTGTCCTTTGTTGCCTCATAGCCCTCTGCCGTCTGTTTGTTGCCCAAGCGTGCATCAAGCAGGTGGTTACTCAGCACGTTGTCGCCCGTAAAAACAACAAGGTCGGGTTTGATTTTGTCATACGCTTTGTCAAGCATACGAAGCATAGACCGCCTCGGGTAGTGCATATCCTGCGGATCGCTTACCTGTAAAATTTTAAATTTTGAGTTTTTGAATTGAAGTTTCATATTTTACTCCTGTTGAATGTTATTAGTAAATTTTAACATTGTAAATACTTTACTGTCAAGCAGCGTTGACAAAAAGAATAAACGCTGATAAAATGAATACAGTATTTAAAGAAAAGGAGTTATTAAAATGACACAGATTGATAAGACAATGACTATCGGCGATATTCTCGACGAAAACCGTGAGGTTGCACCCTTCTTCCTTGAAATGGGTATGCACTGCCTCGGCTGTCCTTCCGCAAGAAGCGAGAGCGTTGAGCAGGCTTGCCGTGTACACGGTGTAAATGCTGACGAGCTTGTTGCAAAGATTAACGCTTTCCTTGCAAAATAAGCAATGAAAAATCTTTCTCCACGTCTTGAAGCGGTTGCCTCTCTTGTCCGGAAGGGCAGGAGAGTAGCCGATATCGGCACCGACCACGCCTATCTGCCCGTTTATCTTGTGCAAAGCGGCGTGACGGATTTTGCAATTGCCGCCGATCTTCGCAAGGGTCCGCTTGAAAACGCTAAAAAGGCCGTTGAAGAAGCAGGACTTGAGGATAAAATCAGCCTGCGTCTGTCCGACGGCTTGCAGAAGTTTGAGCCCGACGAAGCGGACGAAATCGTAATAGCAGGTATGGGCGGAATACTTATAGCGCAGATTATTGAAGCCGCACCGTGGCTGCAGAAGGGCGGCAAGCATTTGGTATTACAGCCTATGAGTCACCCTGAGGTGCTGCGCAAATTCCTTGTCAACAACGGCTACAATATAATCTGTGAAACCGTTTGTGAGGATTCGGGTAAGCTCTACTGCGTAATGAGCGTAGAGTTCTGCGGGGAGTACATAAAGCGGCCTGCGTTTTATGAGTATTACGGCGAAATTCCAAACTGCAAAACAGAGCTTTCGGAAAAATACCTGTCCAACCTTGCCTTTCGTCTTTCGCGTGATGCGGACAGTATGCGCTGTGCCGACCCGACAAGGGCAGACAAGCTTTATAAGGTTTCCGAAAAAATTGAAACCCTTTTGGCGGAGTAATCTCCGCCATATTTTATATACGGAGATTATTATGAATAAACGCGTATTTATTATAGTACTGGACAGCTTCGGTATAGGTGAAATGCCCGACAGCGCCTCTTTCGGCGATGAAGGCAGCAACACTCTTGCCGCAATATCTCACTCTGCTTTCTTTAAAGCGGAAAGCCTGAAAAAGCTCGGGCTTTTCAATATTGATGGTGTTGATTGCTGCGAAAAATGTGAGAATCCCATTGCTTCTTACGGCAGGCTCAGCGAAAAATCTGCAGGTAAGGACACAACCACGGGACATTGGGAAATAGCAGGACTTGTCAGCACAAGCGCAATGCCGACCTTTCCCGACGGCTTTCCGCAGGGATTTATTGTAGAGTTTGAAAAAGCAACGGGCAGAAAATGCCTTTGCAACAAGCCTTATTCAGGTACTGCCGTTATTGCTGATTACGGTGAAGTGCATATGAAAACAGGTGCGCTGATTGTCTATACCTCGGCGGACAGCGTTTTTCAGATAGCCGCACACGAGGATATTGTGCCTGTTCAAGAATTGTATAAATACTGTGAAATTGCAAGAGAAATGCTCTGCGGTGATCTGGCGGTAGGTAGGGTTATTGCACGACCCTTTACAGGTGAATACCCCTTTGTCCGTACCTCAAACCGCCACGATTTTTCGCTTGCACCTACGGGTAAAACCGTGCTTGACGAACTTAAGGAAAACGGCTTTGACGTGATTTCTGTTGGCAAAATAAGCGATATTTTTGCAGGAGTCGGTATAACCGAAGCCTATCGTACAGCAAATAATACCGAGGGTATGGCGAAAACGCTTGAAATGGCTGATAAGGCTTTCAACGGAGTGTGCTTTACAAACCTTGTCGATTTTGATATGCTGTACGGACACAGAAACGATGTTGACGGCTACGCAAAGGCAATAGCCGAATTTGATAATTGGCTGCCGAATTTCATAGGAAAAATGAACAGTGATGATTTGCTGATTGTTACCGCGGACCACGGCTGTGACCCGTCAACACCCAGCACCGACCATTCCCGTGAATACGTGCCTTTGCTTATTTACGGCGAAAACGAAAGCGGTGCCAATCTCGGCACAATTAACGGCTTTGACTATATTGCGGATAAACTTAGAAAAATATTTTTGAAATAAAAAATCAACCGATATGAGGCTGAAAACTTCATATCGGTCGCTTTTTATTTTATATGAAAAGTGAAATAAACCAGTTGTATATACCCATAAAGAAATTTACTATTTTCTGCCAGAAATTAGGTTCGGCAGGCTCTTGGGCGGGCGGCTCTGTTTCAGGCTGCGTTGTTGTGGGAGCGGTTGTTGTTTCCGGCGGAGCGTTTGTGGTTGTTTCAACGCTTGTAGTTGTTTCTGTCGGCTTGTTGTCTGTTGTCGTCTCCGTTACCGCAGGGGGTGCAGTGGTTGTTTCGGGTGTGTAGCCTTCACTCAAATCAATACTGTACATAATCAACTTACCGTCAGCGATTGAAAACCACTCAATACAGTTGGTATCAGAGTTATACATAACCTGACCAAAACGGGGGAGCACAGCACTTGTTTTAACGGCAAAATTCTCTGTCAGATTTCCGTAAGCATCAAGTATACCTATATACATTCTTTTTGTTTCAGAGAACTGGTTGCTTACCATATACGGTACAGCTACCTTGTCCTTGCCTATAAACACAGCCTTTGGGTTTGTTACACCTTCTGCTCTTATGCCCTTGTAGTTGGTCAGCACCTTTTCGGGCTGTGAAACAAGGGTAGAGGAGTTAAAAACCTGTGTTACAAGGTTGGCGGCTGAAGCTTCGGTTGAAGCGGTTGTGTTCTGGTAACTGCCAACAAGCAGATAGCCGGCACTGGTTTTTACTACACCGCCAAGCTGGCTGAAGGTATCGTTGTAGCCGTAATCGCCTTTGAAAATAAATGAATCGCCCTTTGCAAGCAAAGTCCATCTGTTGTCTCCGCTCATTTTTGTTAGGTGAAAACTTCTTTTGGGCTCGGCATCCGAGCGGTCAACGTAAAGCAGGCTGTCGCTGTCATCGAGTATATACTGGTGGAAGGAGTGGCTTGCGTAGGGGATAACCGTAGAATTGGGTACGTTTATCTGCTCGAATGTGCTTGTACTTACGGCAAAGGAGTATGATGCCTGATGCACAAGACCTTCGATGCTTGACGTAAACAAAAGTCTGCCGACGTAGCCCGATATAATTGTGCCGTTTTCAATAAGCGTATTGTTACCGTAACCGAGCGCCGCAATACCCTCAAAGCTGCCCGTAGCGTTGCCTTTAATATCAAGCGAGCGGATTTTTTCACCCTTGGAGTTGTAGTTGACAAGTCTTAAAGCGGTTTTGGTCTGGTCCTTGTCGTCGATTCTGTTGCCGAAAAGCACGTAATAAGTGCCGTCCTTACCCTTGGTGAAGGCACCGTAATCGAAAAACTCTTTTTCAACGGCTATCTCGCTTGTAACTGACTTGCCGTCGGTTTCAATTATTTTAAGGGTGTTGTCCGTTTGATTAACACAAACCGTATAACTGCCGTTGCTATTCTGCACGGCGGTTATTGTAGGTACGTATCCGTGGTCGTAGCCATCGCTTGCGTATATATTGTCGTTGTCGTTTGCGTTAACGTCGGCAAGCGGCGCTGCTGTTGCTTTAAGCCCTTTACCTTCTGCCGCAAAGCCCGAAATCATTCCTATGGACAGCATCAGCAAAAGTGCTGTCAGTATACAAACAACTTTAAAAGATTGCCTGTTTTTCATCTTAAATTACTCCTTTAATAATTATTAACCTGTATAAAATTTACCATATATTCCTTTTTCGGTCAATTGAGTGTTACCCTCGTTTTACCAACAGCAGATAATGCGATTTCGCCAAAAAAGCAAATTCAGGTTCAGACAAAATCATAGTAATTGCTGTTTACAAATTCCGATACTTGTGATACAATACAAAAGTTATATCTATTAAGGAACGGTGAAAAAATATGTCAGGACATAACAAATGGAGCACGATTAAGCGCAAAAAGGAAAAGACCGACGGCGCACGTGCTAAGGTGTTTACAAAAATCGGCAGAGAGATTGCTGTTGCAGTTCGTGACGGCGGTCCCGACCCTGCTTCCAACTCTAAGCTCAAGGATATTATCGCAAAGGCTAAGGCTGCAAACGTACCCAACGATAATATTGACCGTATTATTAAGAAGGCAAGCGGCGAAACAGGCGGCGCAGACTACGAAAACATCGTTTACGAGGGCTACGGTCCTTCAGGTGTTGCCGTTATTGTTGAGGCTCTTACAGACAACCGCAACACAACAGCAGGCGACGTCCGCCATTATTTCGACAAGTACGGCGGAAATATGGGTCAGAGCGGTTGTGTTTCCTTTATGTTCACACGCTATGGTGTAATTCTTATCGAGTCTGAGGACGTTGACGAGGAAACACTCATGGACGCTGCTCTTGAAGCAGGTGCAGTTGACTTCATCACAGAGGACGAGGCTGTTTTCGAAATCCGTACAGAGCCAAACGATCTTGGCGCAGTCCGTGATGCTCTTGAAGCAGCAGGCTACTCCTTCGTTGTTGCAGAGGTACAGTATGTTCCCTCAACCTATACCGCCCTTACAAACGAGGACGATATCAAGAATATGAACAAGATGCTTGAAATGTTCGACGATAATGACGACATTCAGGAAGTCTGGCACAACTGGGAAAACGCTGACGAGGAATAAGGAGGGGCACCTCTGTAAACTCTTTGCACATAGAGTTTTCTCAGGCACCCCAAAAATAAAAACTAAGGGCAAGGTACGATTACCTTGCCTTTTTGTGAATGTTATATTAATTATAAAGAGGAATTTTATTATGGATTCTGTTTTTGAAAAGTTCAGACAGTTCCGTGTCAATGCGGATGAGCCGGATTATGATTGCCGTGAGGGCTGCTTTATGCGCCTTTACAGAAACGTTGACGAGGCACAGTATAAAGAGTGGATATCTGCTCTCGTTGCTGACGGCTTTGCCGTTTTGCAGGAAACCGAAAACAACGGTAACCTTTATTCCTGCCTTAAGGGCGATATGATAGTCAACGCTTTTTTTACTCCTTGTGACGGTATCCTGCGTGTTGCGGCAAGTGAAAGCGAGCGTACACCCGTTTTTGAAAAAAAAGCCTGTGAGGGTGAGTGCAAAACAGCGTTTTACGGCTTTGAAAGTGACCAGACTCTCATTGACTGCGGTATGTGCTTGCTTATCCAGTGCCCCGACTACAGCTTCTTTATAGTTGATTCGGGTCACTATCTCCAGTTTAACGACAACGACAGAATATATAAATTTATGCGCGAGCGTACACCCGACGGACAAAGGATAGTAGTCAACGGCTGGCTTCTTACCCACGCCCATTCAGACCACGTTTCAAAGTTTATGGATTTCCTGCGTTATAACAGATATGACGTTGAAATTGAGGGCATATATTCCAACCTCATCCCTGCCGACAATAAGGCAAGCGAAGAGCATTGGGACCCCGAGGAAAGACGTCTTGCGCCAAAGCTCTTTAAAATGCTTGAGGAAACGGATATCCCGACCTATAAAATCCACACGGGTCAGCGTTTTTATATCCGCAACCTATGCTTTGACGTTATGGGTACACACGAGGACATTTATCCGCAGACTGTCAGCGATTATAACGATTCATCGTGTATGGTTATGGTCACCGCAGAGGGCACCAGAATTTTCATTCCCGGCGATGCAAGCAACCTTGCAAGCGTTGAGCTTGAAAAACGCTACGGTAAAACACTTAAGTGTGATATTGTTCAGGTTGCTCACCACGGCCACAGAGGCTTGTTTGAAACCGCTTACGAGCTTCTTGCCGCCGACGTTGCAGTATTCCCGATAACAAGAATAAAGTTTGACGAGGAATATCCGAGGCAGGCGGCAAACAGAAAGGCTATTGAAATTGCTTCTTCCTACTACATCACATCCGACGGTACGGTTAAAATTGAGCTTCCGTACAAAAAGGGTGGGGTAGAGGTACTGCCTGACGAAACCTTTGAGGATTTCGGCAAAATCGAGCGTCTGTGGGGCTATACCTATTCGGATGAACGCAAAAAGGAGCTTTATGACCTCTTCCTCAAAAACGGCGGCGATCTTGAAAATGCCACGCTTCCAGTAATGTATCAGGGCATTTTCTCAATGTAAGGAGCGGCAGATGAAAGAAATAGATGTTTTTGATTTTGACAAAACGCTCATTCCGTTTGACAGCGGCTCACGCTTCTGGCTTTTCTGCCTTGCCCGTAACCCGTGGATTGTTTTCTGCTTGCCGTATCAGTTGGCTGTGATGGCTTTGTATCTTATCGGTATAAAAGACCTTACCTTTGCGAAGGGGCGCTTTTTCTGCTTTATCCGCTTCATAAACCTTGAAAAGAACGTTGAAAAATTCTGGGATAAATACGAGAAAACGGTTTTTGAATGGTTTAAAAACGGTAAGAAAGAGAGACCTGCCGTTGTAATCAGCGCAAGCCCCGATTTTTTGCTGACAGATATCTGTTCAAGACTGAATATAGATAAGCTTATCTGCTCTGTGCACAATCCGAAAAACGGCAGAATAATCGGCAAAAACTGCAAGCGTGAGGAAAAGATAAGACGCTTCAACGAAGAGGTCGGCAAGTGTCGCGTAGTAAACGTTTGCTCGGACAGTCTTAAGAGTGACAAGTGGATTTTCTCGCTCGGCGAAAACTGCTTCCATATTCAGAAAAACGGCGAAAGAGTTCCCTTTGTTTATGATGAGGTATATAAAGATTAATTTAAAATACATTATAACAAAATGCCCTGAGAGGAATTTCCCCTCAGGGCATTGCTTGTTTTATTGATTAGCCTTTGTAGTAAAGGGACTTGAGCTCTGTGTAAAGCTTTTCGTTAAGCTCTGCAACTGTAGCGTTGTCAGCTGCTACTGCGTAAGCGTCTGTCTTGTAGGCTTCGTCAAGCTCTGCCTGAAGAGCTTCGTTTGCAAGATTCTGGCTGATTGTAATCTGCCACATGGGCTTTTCGTGCTTCTGTACGAAGTACATTACGTGGTAGCCATACTCTGTTTCAACAACGCCAAGGTCGCCTTCTTTACGTGCTGCGTCAAGTGCCCACTTCTCGAAGGGCTCAACCATCTGACCTTTGCCAACGTACTCGTAAAGACCGCCGTTGGAGCTGGAGCCTGTATCCTTGCTGTCGGATGTAACCTTTTCAAGGAACTTTGCAAGCGGGTCTGCTGCTGCCTCAATTTCCTTGAGAGCGGCTTCTGCAAGAGCCTTCTGCTTTGCCTTTTCTGCTTCCTTGTCTGTTGCCTGCTCGTCAAGCTGGTAGAGGATGTGACGAACGTCTACGGGGATAGTCTCATCGTCTCTGTATGCAGGCTTTTCCATCATAAAGATGTACTGTGAGCCGTTAACGTCGAACATCTTCTTCTCGCCGGCCTTTGTCTTGTCGCTGTAGAGCCACTTGATTATGTCCTCGCTGAAGCTGTTCTGTACGGAAGACTTCTGAATGAATGTGCTGAGTGTTGTCTTGCTGTCCTTGAAGTCGTTAGCAGCCTTCTGCTCTTCTGTTGCATATTCCTCTGCAAGCTTTACGAAGGAAGCGGAGTCTGTAAGCTTGCCGAACATCTCGTCAGCCTTTTTCTTTGCCTCTGCCTTTGCCTTTTCGTCGGCAGCCTTCTTCTCTTCGTCTGTAGCCTTTTCGTCAAGCTTTTCTGCTACGGGGTCGATAGCAAACAGGCGGAAGTCAACAACGTCGTAAGCGGACTTGTCCTCTTTGTAAACCTTTTCAAGCTCTTCGAAGGTGTAGCCTTCGCCCTTTGTTTCAAGAACGTGCTTGCTGTATTCCTGCGCAAGGGTTTCGTTTTCAACGATATCCATAAAGGTCTTTTCGTTCATGCCGTTGCCATAGCTTGCGCGAAGGTAAGCACCGAGGGAAACAACCTGACCGCCCTGCTTTTCAGCATCAGTTTTGATATCTGCACGCAACTGCTCGATCTGATCCTCGGTTTTAGCCTTGACTTCGTCGCTTACCTTGAAGCCTGCTTCGTTTGCCATATCAACAACAACGTTGTAATACTGCATACGCTCAAGAGCCATAGCCTCGAAATACTGCTTCCAGGTAGCGGCCTTGCCGTCCTCAAGCTTGTAATCGTCAAAGGGATAGTTCTGCTCTGCAGGGTCCTTTGAGTAATCGTAGCCTGTGTACTGGTAACCGTAGCCTGCGCCGTAGTACTGGTCGTACTGTTTAGCCATAGAGTAGATGTAGTTGTGAACTGATTTGTAGTAGTATTCGTATTCAACAGCGGAATACTTTTCGCCGCCGACTGTTTCGATAGACTTCATTCTGTCGAAAACGCCGAGATTCTTGCAGCCGAAGAAGCCTGCAACACCGACAATAGCAACAACAAGAACAATAGCAATAATGCTCTTTGCCTTCTTGCTCATTCTGTGTCCGCCGATTTTGTGGGACTTCTTTGCGTTCTGCTTGGAGGCTTTGGCAAGGCGAGCCTTGCGTTCCTCACGGTAGTCATTTGCTGATTTCTGAGTAGCCATCTAATCATCCTTTTCGAGTAATTGAAGTGTTTAAAACACACTAACGCATTTGATTATATACTATTTTCAAAAAATATACAAGACTTATTTTACTTTTTATAAAAATAACACAAGTTTGTAATAATTAAAAGACCCATCGGCTGGTGCCGATGAGTCTATAATATTGGTTAAATTTACTCTTTTACGCTTTCAACAATTCCCTTTGCAAGACCTGCAATGCCTTGAATTTCCGACGGAATGATAATCTTTGTTGCCTGACCGTCGGCAGCTTTTTCGAAAGCATCAAGGCTGCGGATTGTAAGGAAGGCGTTTGAAGGCTCGGATTCGTTGATAAGCGCAATTGCCTTTGCTCTTGCTTCTTCAACGGCGATGATAGCCTGTGCCTCACCCTCGGATTCGCGGATTTTTGCTTCCTTGACAGCTTCTGCACGAAGGATTGCCGCCTGCTTGTCAGCCTCTGCGGCAAGAATCTTGGAGGTCTTCTGACCTTCCGCAACAAGCACCTGGCTTTCCTTTTCACCCTCTGCACGAAGGATAGCTTCACGGCGCTCACGCTCTGCCTTCATCTGCTTTTCCATAGCGTCCTGAATTTCCTTGGGCGGAAGAATGTTCTTCAGTTCAACACGGTTAACCTTGATACCCCATGCATCTGTTGCTTCGTCAAGGATACCTCTGATTTTCGCGTTTATTGTGTCACGGGAGGTAAGTGTGTGGTCAAGTTCAAGCTCACCGATGATATTACGAAGCGTTGTAGCTGTAAGGTTTTCAATAGCTGCAAGGGGACGCTCAACGCCGTAGCAGTAGAGCTTGGGGTCTGTAATCTGATAGAATACAACTGTGTCTATCTGCATTGTAACGTTATCCTTTGTGATAACGGGCTGAGGCGGGAAGTCCACTACCTGCTCTTTAAGCGAAACCATCTTTGCAATTCTTTCAAAAAGCGGAATTTTGAAGTGGATACCTGTCTGCCAGGTGCCCTGATATGCGCCGAGTCTTTCAACAACGTAGGCCTTTGACTGCGGAACGACTTTGACATTAAGTGCAACTATAACAATAGCCAGAATGAATAAGCCTAAAATGATGTACGGTAACATTGGTAATATTCCTCCTCAAAAATTAAATTTTAACTTCTTTTTCTTTACTTAAGTCTGTACTGTCTGCGGGGTTTTGTCAACAATAAGTTTAACGCCCTCAATCTGTTTTACGGTAACGGTTTCTCCCTCTTCGATAATGCCGTTATCGGCAGAACGAGCTGTCCATACGCTGCCCTTTACCTTGACACAGCCTGTTTCACGGATGTTGTCTATAGTCTGGGTCACTACGGCTGTTTCGCCTATAAATCTGTCTGCGTTGGTGGGGGAATATTTACGCCCCGTGAACTTTTTGACAAGCGGCCTTGTAACAACAAGGGCGACAAGCGAAACGGCGGCAAAAACTGCAATCTGAACGGGAATGCTTGCCGAGCAAAGGTTGGCTATAAGTGCCGCAAGTGAGCCGAGAGCGAACCATATTGTAAGCAGCTGTACCGTCATTGCTTCAATTACGATGAACGCTATGAGTGCGCCGATCCATACGAAAACCACATTATCACCTCCTTTGTCTGAATGATACCACAAAACACTTTTCTTTGCAAGAAAATTCGTTTGGAAATCCGGAATATAATGTGCCTGAAACGATTTTCGCTACTACAGGTTGTGGATTGGCAAAGGCATGATACTTGCTCTTGTATGGTTTTCGGTTGTAAATAATTTGTGAACACACACGAAAAATTGTCCTAAAAAATGTTGTAAACCGACGGCTTCATAAGCTCGCCGATTTCCTTGGCAAAGGCAACGATTTCCGCACAGCTTTCTTTTAGCTCGTCGGGTGTCACAAGCTCAATTGAATCAATACGCTCGTCAATCGGTTCCAGGTGAATGTGGCTTACGAAAAGGGAGAAGAAGCTCCTGCTTTCCTCCCAAATATTTTTTAACGGTTCAATATATTCATCGCTTTCACAGGCGGAGAGTGCTGCGGTTTTCAGCTCTTCTGCTTTTTTTATGACTGCTTTGCTTGTAAAAAAGGCCATAACTCCTATAAGCGCAATCAGTATAAGTGCAATTATTCCTCTTTTCATTTTTTATCTATAGCCTTTCCGAATCCGTTTTTGCTGTATGTGAGCACCATAATTTCGTTTTCCTCGCGGTGTATGCTTTTGAGGTGCTTTTTCAGCAGGCCCATATCAAGCCCGACACACGGCAATGCCTTATCAATTATTTTTCCGTCGCATATCACGAGCTGCGGCAGTCCGTCATCGGGTGCTTTTCTTCCTGCGAGTGAGGCGGTCAGCGGGGTGTATTCGGGCTTGAGCATAACACTTACCGTACCGTTGGTTTCAACTATTGCGTACTGTACCTGCTCAATGTCGAAAACGTCCTTCTGCCGCAACGATGAAAGCAAATCCTGTACGGTAAGCCTTAATGCTTTCATCTTTTTCTGGTCAAGCACACCGTCGTTAATCACTATTGCTGGGTGACCGTCAAACGCTTCACGGAATCTGCCAAAACGCATTGACAGCAAGGAGCATATTATTGAAAGTGCAACGAGCAAAAAAACACTCAATGCGGAATTAATCAGCGGCATATCAAGGTCCTGCATAGGCGTTGCCGCAACCTCGGAAAGCAGAATTGTTACAACCAGCTCGGTCGGCTGCATTTCGCCTATCTGCCTTTTTCCCATCAGCCGTACCGAAATAATAGCAAGCAGAAACAGTATAACTGTTCTTATCAGTAGTGTTGCCATAATAAATCTCCAATCAGTTGTTTAATAGTATTATGTTCAAATATATCCGGAAATTATTGACCTTAAACGTTTTTTCGTGTTATATTCAAACGGTAAGAGGTGATATGCCAATGGAAAAATACTCACTCGGATTTGATATAGGCGGTACTAAATGTGCCGTTATTCTCGGCAGGGGAGAAATACCCGAAAAGCCGACGAAAGAATTTATTGTTGACAAAATCCGCTTTGAAACGCGGCAGGAAAGAGGCTGGCAGAAAATTACCGAAGAGCTTTTGTCCTGTGCGGAAGAAATACTTGAACGCAATTCGGTAACCGCAAATCAGGTTATAGGCTGCGGTATAAGTTGCGGAGGACCTCTCGACAGCAGAAAGGGTATTATAATGTGTCCGCCCAATCTGCCTGACTGGGATAATGTGCCCCTTGTTGAAATGACCGAAAAAAGGCTGGGTATTAAAACAGCCTTGCAGAACGATGCGAATGCCTGTGCGGTTGCTGAATGGAAATTCGGTGCAGGCAGAGGCACGCGTAATATGGTTTTTTTAACCTTCGGAACGGGTATGGGCGCAGGTCTTATCCTTGACGGAAGGCTTTACAGCGGCACTAACGATATGGCAGGCGAGGTCGGCCATATCCGCATTGCCCCCGAAGGCCCCGAGGGCTACGGCAAAAAAGGTTCGTTTGAAGGCTATTGCAGCGGCGGCGGTATAGCAAGGCTTGCCAGAAGCATAGCTGAAAAGAAGCTTGATGAAGGCGTTGAAATGTCCTTCTGTAAGGATAAAAGCGAGCTTGATTCGATAACCGCAAAATCCGTTGCCGAGGCGGCTGCCGCAGGCGATGAAACGGCTAAGGAAATTTACGGCATATGCGGTGAGAATCTTGGTAAAGGTCTTGCCGTTATAATCGATATTCTTAATCCCGAGGCAATCGTAATCGGCAGTATTTACGAGCGGTCTTCAGCATTGCTGAAGGAAAAGATGCAGGAAACGCTCGAAAGAGAAGCGCTTGCGCTTTCTCTCGGTGTCTGCCGTATTCTGCCGGCTGAATTAGGCGACTCAATAGGCGATTTTGCCGCACTCGGTGTTGCGTTTATGAACGAATAAAAGTGAAAAGGTGGTATAATATGACTTCATTACAGATATTTGAAGAACTCTTACAGCGTTATCCCGTGCTTGAAGCCTGTAAGGATGATATATACAGTTCGTATAAAATAATTAAAACTTGCTATGAGAAAGACGGCAAGGTGCTTGTGTGCGGTAACGGCGGAAGTGCGGCTGATGCCGACCATATTGTTGGCGAGCTGATGAAGGGATTTCTGCTTAAGAGAAGAATAGAAACACCTGCCGCAAACGGTGACGAAGAAATACTTTCACGTCTTCAGGGCGCATTGCCCGCAATTTCGCTGAATGCCCATTCTGCGTTGCTTTCCGCTTTTGCAAACGACCTTGAGTTTGACTGTGCCTACGCCCAGCAGGTTTACGGCTATGCCCGTGAAAACGACGTTCTTATAGCGCTCAGTACCTCGGGCAATTCGAAAAGCGTTGTCAATGCCGTACGTGCCGCTTCTGCCGCAGGAATTGAAAGTATAGGTATAACCGGTTCAAGAATAAGTGCAATGAGCGAAAAGTGTACGGTTTGTATAAAGCTGCCTGAAACCGAAACCTTCAAGATTCAGGAACTGACCCTTCCCGTTTACCATTGCCTTTGTGCAATGCTCGAAGCGGATTTCTTCAAAATTTAAGAAAAAAGTCAGTTCAACACATTTGTGTGTTGACGGACAAGCAAGTAATATTTGAAATCCTCCCGTCATATCAATTTATCGATATGAATTCGGGAGGAATGTTTTTTTGAGATGCATAGTTGAAGAAAGAGCGGTTGAGCTTGGCCGCTATATAGTTGAAAACGGTGCAACCGTGCGTACGGCGGCAAAGCAGTTCGGTATAAGCAAATCTACGGTACATACGGACGTTTCACGCAGGCTAGCCAAACTTAATCCTTTGCTTTTTGAAGAAGTCAGGGCTGTACTTGAAGTAAATAAAGCGCAGCGACATATAAGAGGAGGGCTTGCAACGAGGGAGAAATACAAATCTGCTCAATAATATTTTATTTATTTTTATAAAACTCTTGCAGTTTACGAAGAAGTTATTTATAATATATCAAAAAGTATATTGGTGGGATGTTAAATGGCTTCAAAGTATTCCGTTTCGCTTAAGCGGATAATAGATGAACACGGCTTCAGCGTTGTTTATTCTCCCTGCGACCCCGGTGAAATTGACGTCACTATGCAGGAGGTTATACGCCCGGGCTTCATACTCACGGGCTATGACGATTATTTTGATGCTGGCAGAGTTCAGTTCCTCGGTCTTACCGAAATTGAGTATCTGCGCAGTCTGCCCGATGATGTCAGGGCACAAAGGCTTGATTTTTACCTTTCGCACAAGCCGGTTGTCTGTATAATCACACGCTCGCTTGAAATGCCTGCGGAGTTTCTTCCTCTTGCCGAAAAGTACGGTGTACCTGTTCTTTCCACAAAGGATTCAACTTCTGCCTGTATGTCGGCTATTATTTCCTTCCTCGGCGTTCAGCTTGCTCCCCGTATCACTCGTCACGGTGTTCTTGTCGAGGTTTACGGCGAAGGTGTGCTTATCCTCGGCGACAGCGGCGTAGGTAAGAGTGAAACGGCACTTGAGCTTATCAAAAGAGGTCACCGTCTTATAGCGGACGATGCGGTTGAAATCCGCAAGGTTTCTTCCCGTACGCTTGTCGGTTCCGCTCCCGACAATATCCGCCACTTTATCGAAGTGCGCGGTGTCGGTATTATCAATGCACAGCGTATTTTCGGTATGGGCTCCGTAAAACTTACGGAGAAAATCGATATGGTTGTCGAGCTTGAGCCCTGGGACAGCGAAAAGGCATACGAGCGTCTCGGACTTGACGAAACCTATACCG
>JAZOMP010000182.1:0-13204 GCA_045654045.1 Acutalibacteraceae bacterium | reverse complement strand
TTTTTCTTTTTTAACAAAATAATATTGATTAAACAAATAATATATTCTATAATACCTATTGGTTGTAAAACAATTAAACAGAAAGGAAATCAAACTTATGCTTGAAGCAATTTTTGCATCAAAAGTATTCCTCAAGGTTCTATCTGCAATTTCCGCTTTCCTGATGCTGTTCCTCAGCCCCGGCGGTGCAATCCGTCAGCCTGCAGTAGCAGACAAATGTCCGGATTTTATGGGTAGCTCCGTAACAGCAAAGCCTTTGGACGACATTGTAGTTCCGCAGAACCCCTACCTCGCTGAAGAGGGCAGAAACGGTATGCACGGTAACTCCTACAACACCGGCTGCTACAACCACATGGGTCCTCTCGGCGTTAACCCAGTTATAAAGAGCCGCTCGCTGAACGTTTTCGGCGGTCTTGTCGCAACCTGTATGTTCGACAGCAAGGGCAGAATTATGTGTATCAGCGGTAACGTTGTAGGCTTCCGCCTTCTTCTTCTTGACCCTGATACGCTTGAAATTCTCGCAGAAACTCGTCTTCCTCAGCGTCCCTCAACAATCGAAGCAATCAAGAGATTTGACTTCGCATCAATTTCAAGCGATACTTCAGGCGGTGCTTACTGCCACCTTTACGAAGGCGACAAGCCGATTATCGGCAACTCCGAAAACATCATTCAGATTTATTACATAGACGAATCCACAGGCGCACCCGAGTGGAAGGTTGAAAAAGAGTACGACGTAAGCAGCTACCTCCCCGAAGGTTCATACATCACAGACGCTATGCCGGACTACAACGGTAACATCTGGTTTGTAACCCGTCCCGGTGAAGTAGGCTACATTGAAAAAGGAACAGACAAAGTTCACCTTACAAAGCTTGAATTTGAAGGCAAGGGTGAAGAAATCCAGAACACGTTCGGTATGGCCGTTGACGGTGTTTACATCGTATCCGACCACGCTATGTACCGTTTTGATATCAAGGAAGACGGCACTCCCTACTACACATGGAGAACGTCTTACGACCGCGGTACAACTCTCAAGCCCGGCGCCATCAACCAGGGCAGCGGTACAACACCCACACTTCTCGATGTCCCCTGTGCAGACGGCAGCATTAAGAAGGTTGTTGCCATTACTGATAACGCCGACGAGCAGGTTCACGTATGTATATACGACCGTGAAAACGGTGACATCATTGCCGAAGTTCCCGTATTCACCAAGGGCAAAAGCGTAAGCGAAAACAGCCTTATTGCTCACGGCCGTTCCTTTATCGTTGAGAACAATTACTCCGAAAGCGGTTCAGGCTTCCTTGTAACAGACCCCACAAGCGAACCCGGTGTTGTAAGAATCGATCTTAATGAGAACTGCACAGATGCATTCATCGCATGGGAAAGCCAGGAAGCTTCTTGCACAGTTGTTCCCAAGCTTTCAACTGAAAACGGTCTTGTTTACCTCTACACAAGAGAATACGACGATGCAGACGATACCGATGATGACGGCATCCCTGCCAACAATGTTGCGTGGTACCTTACAGCTGTTGACTTTGAAACAGGCGAAACCAAGTTCAAGGTATTCACCGGTATCGGCAGAAACTGGAATAACAGCTATGGTCCGATAACAATCGGCCCCAACGACACACTTTACGTTGGTGTTTTCAACGGTATTATTTCCGTTAAGGACACACCCGCAAGCTAAACAGCAAACACTTTTTCAGCCCTGCCATACGGTTGGGCTGATTTTTTTGACAAACTGTAATTTGACAAAAAGCACATATTAATGTATATTTATTTAGAAATTTGACTCAAGGAGAAAGATTTATGGCGGAAAAGAATTACGCTAAGCTTATTAAGGCATTGCAAATTGCAGCAGGTATTTTTATGCTTTCAATGGTTGTGCTTTGCCTTGTGCTTACGAAGAAATACAACATAAAGGTTACCAACATACCACAGATATGCGAGCAGATTACCGGTGGTATACTTACAATTTCACTTGGCGCAATCTTTTTCTCCGTTGTTAAATCCTTTGCGCTTATTTTTCCGCCCGCAGTTGTTTTTTCCGTTTGCGCTTACCTTCTTCCAAACTTCTGGCTTGCACTTGCAGTAAACATAATATCCGGCTTTCTCAGCCTTTCTATCCCCTATTTTCTCGGTAAGTTCACAGGCTCGGGAATGGTTGACACGCTCAAGGGCAAATTCAAAGCGGTAAAGAAGCTGGACGATTTTGCAGGCGCAAACGAAGTTCAGATGACATTTGTTGTTAAGCTTTCGGGAATTATCCCGGGTGACCTTTCGAGCCTGCTTTTCGGCGCGATGGGTATATCCTACAAATCGTTTATGATTGGCGGCAATCTTGGCACAGTACCGCTTGCAATTGTATACAGTTTCTTCGGCTTTACGTTAAAAAACCTCGGAGAGCAGCCGTGGGTAATTGCTATACCCGTTGCCGTTATAATTATCTTTTTCATAGTAGCAAGTCTTATAACGAAGAATCTTATTAAAAAGACCAAAGCCCGACAGACAAACCAAAACTAAACATAAAAATATTAACCGCCGTATCTCACCAAAAGATACGGCGGTACTTTTACAGCTTTAATAATATTCCGAGAACTGCACAGGCGCCGATAAACACTATCGGGTGCAGTTTTTTTGTTTTTTTGAACTGTGCAAGGAAAAGCACAACAGCAAAAATTATAACGGCGGGAATATTTATTGCTTCCCAGAAGCGTGTGATACTGAAATCGGTAAGGTTGAGCAATGCCAGCTCGACAACACTCCAGCCTGCAGCAGCTATAAGACCCGTTACGGCAGGGCGAAGACCGTCGAAAGCCCACTGAACATATTTATTACTCATATACTTGTTCATCATTTTTGCAACAATTACAATAATTATTAGCGAAGGCAGAACAAGCGACAGCGTTGCTAAGATTGCACCCGGAATACCAAAGACACGGAAGCCAACGTAGGTTGCCATATTGACACCTATAGGGCCGGGAGTAGATTCGGAAACGGCTATCATATCGGCAAGCTGCTCGTGGGTAAACCACGGGTATTTATCCGCCATTTCCGACAGGAAAGGCAGAGTTGCAAGACCGCCGCCGACAGCGAAAAGACCCGTTTTGAAAAACTCAAAGCATAGGGTAAGAAGGTTAACGAGAATATCCGTCATTTTTCAGCCGCCTCCTTCTTGCCGAATTTACCGAGAAGAAGACCGGCTATTGCCGAAGCGATGACAACCACAACGGGACTTGCAGCGAAAAACGCAATTATAATAAAAGCGCAAACGGCTATTATAATCTGCGTAAGGTTTTTGACATTACTTTTAGCAAGCTTGATAACGGCAGAGGCAATCAGCGCACATACGGCAATTCTGATACCTGAAAACGCGTGCTGTACGGTAGGGATATCCGCAAAGTTACTCAGCACTGCGGCAATTACGCTGATAATAACAACTGACGGAAAAACCACACCGAGAGTAGCAAGAATTGCACCGAGCACCTTTGACTTTTTGTAGCCGACAAAGGTTGCCGTGTTTACCGCAATAATACCGGGAGTGCACTGACCGACAGCGTAATAGTCGAGTATTTCCTCGGTGGTTACCCATTTTTTGCTTTCAACAAGCTCTCTTTCGAGCATAGGCAGCATTGCAAGACCGCCGCCGAAGGTCATTACACCTATCTTGGCAAAAGACACAAAGAGCTGAATCAGCAGCTTTCCCCTGCTCTCTTTCTTATTATTTTCCATATTTATTACTCACTTTCCAGTTCTTCTTTAATTGCGTTTACGACAGACTTGGGTATAGCAAGAAGCTTCATACGCTTATATAGCTTTTCGTTATCCTCAATCTTATTTAGCACACGGTAGCGTGCCTCTTTGCGGAGCGATTTGCCCTGCCAGCGCGAAAGGACACGTTCTATTCGTTCCGCTCTGCTTTCGCCCTTGATACGAGACACATTTCCGGCAGTTAAAACGTGAGTTTCGGTAACTGATGCACCTTCAAGAACAAAGACAACTTCTTCTCCGTCCTTTTCAAGGTCACGGACTCTGATTTTATAATTCCTCTTTTCGGGAATAACGCTCAGGTCACCCTGCGAAGCATTGACAATGAATTGCACTTTACAACCATCGTATTTTATCTCAAATTTAGTAGTTGCGGTATGATTTGCATAGTCCGTTGTGCCGTCATCCTCGATAAGTGTAAAACTGCCGTTGCCCGAGAATGCCCATATTTCAAGGCTTTCAGGATTTTTACAGGTGTTGCCTTCATCAGCCGAAAGCGGAATTATTGCACCCTCTTTTGCGAGAACAGGCATATCGGCAGTCTCTCTGTAAAGTTTGAGCACTTTACTTCCCTCATAGGCTTTCAAGGTAAATACATCAGTCCATCTGCCCTCGGGAATCCACGCTTTCGTACTGCCCATTAGGATTTTCTTATCGTTCGGGCTTGTAATCGGGCATACCATAAGCTCGGAGCCGAACATATACTGGTTAGGCACTTCGTAAGCCTGCTTTTCTTCGGGGTATGAATAGTACATAGGCTCACAAAGAGCTATACCATCGCTGTGTGTGCGGTGATCCATTGTGTAGATATACGGAATAAGTCTGTGTCGGAGTCTGAGCCATTCCTTTGCTGCACGGCAGACCTCGCCGCTGTACTTCCACGGCTCTTTGCCGAGCAGCATAAGGTTGCTTGAATGAAGGCGCATAATCGGCGAAAAAACACCGTACTGCAGCCAACGTATATACAGCTCATCATCCCTTATTCCAAACATATGGCCGCCGATATCGTGGCTCCACCAGCTATATGCGGCATTTGAAGCGGTTGCTGTGAAATAGGGCTGGAAGTTGAGTGCCTTCCACGTGATACCCGTATCGCCCGAAAAGCCTAACGGATAACGGTGAGAACCGGCACCCGAATAGCGTGAAAGAATCATAGGCAGTTCGCCGTTTTCGGCAATATCGAGGAAATGGTAGTGGTTGAGCGCTGTAAGCGGGTCAAGACCGTCCACTCGGCTTTTTGTACCCTGCTGCCAGTCTATCCACCAGAAATCCACACCGTCCTTTTCATATGGCTTGTGGAGTATATCAAAATAAGCGTTCCAATAATCGTCATTGGAGCAGTCAAACTCAACCGCTTTTTTGGTTGTCGGGTCAGCCCCTACAGCCTTTGCCATATCCTCATACATATCCTCATATTCCCTGACACCATCTGCAGGGTGAAGGTTTACGGTGACACGCAGATTCATATCATGAAGCTGTTTTAAGAAAGCCTTATAATCGGGAAACAAGTCTGTGTTCCACGAATAACCTGTCCAGCCGTTATAATCCATATTGAACTTTTCCTTGATTTTTACCCAGTGCCAATCCATATCGATGGTTGCAACGGTAAGCGGTATTCCCTCTTTTTTAAAGCGAAGCATTAAATCAAGGTATTCCTGCTGGGTATAGGCGTGGTAACGACTCCACCAGACACCGAGTGCATAACGCGGCACAAGCGGCACGGCAGAAGAAATTTTATAAAAAGAATTTATTGTTTCACGGTAATTTTTACCGTAGGCAAACATATAGTAATCCTTACCGGTACCGGTACGCTTTACGAAATGACCGCCTTCATCAATAAGAAGTGAATCGCTGTCGTCAAAAAGATATGCGCCACCCTTTGTAATAAAACCGTCACCAAGCTTAGCTTTGCCGAACTGCATATCAAGCGTGCGGCGTGTACCCTTGAGATTTTCCTGACGCGAAAAAATTTCCGTCTTTTTTGTGTCCTTGAAAAACACACTGTAGGGCACAAGATTTTCTATTGTATAAATAACGTCATCGGTTTCTATTGTTATAGTTTTTCCGCTTTTGCTGACCGACATATTTCCGCCCTCAAAGCGTCTGAACCATACGGCTGTACTCGGCTCATTGGTAAACCCACCCGTTTCAAAACGAATTAAACGGGGTGTTATAAAAGTAACACGCCAGCCGTCACCCGTAAAAACCTGTGATTTATCCGCAACCGAATCAGTTACGGCAACAAGAGTCTTTTTAAGCATATCTTTTAAACTCCTTTTCAATTCTTAAATTATTATATTGCTTTGGACTCTTTCAGTCAAGCAGATATATTATTTAAGTATTGTTAAATTATAATATGTATGTTATAATCCAGGTAACATATTCTGGGAGAATGATTTTATGAAAAACATAAAAAGACCGCTCGCTTTATTGCTGTGCCTTACCTGCCTGCTTTCGTGTACCTGCTTTGCCGGCAACGCACAGGCAGCCCAAGACACTGTAACAGGATTTACCGACGAAGATTTCCTTACAGCGAAAGGTCAGAGGCTGGTTAACCAAAGGGGCGAAGAGATTCGACTCAAGGGCGTAAACCTCGGTTCATGGATGATATGGGAGAACTGGCTGAGCCCCTATGACCCGGTTGGCGAAAATCTTGACCACTACACGGTGCTTACAGAACTTGAAAAAAGATTTGGCCGTGATGGTGCATACGAGCTTTTCAACACCTATATGGATAACTGGATTACGGAATATGATCTCGACGAAATAAAGAGTCTTGGCTTCAATGCAGTTCGTGTTCCGTTCTGGTACAGAAATTTCTACTACGATGACAAGGGCACTAAAATCCTTGACGAAAACGGCAGCTGGGATTTCTCACGCCTTGAATGGGTGGTAAGTGAATGTGCCGAAAGAGAGCTTTACGTTGTGCTTGACATGCACGGTGCCGTCGGCTACCAGAGCGACGCACCCCACAACGGCAAGGCTGATTCCTGCGGACTTTACGATGATACCGAGCAGGGTGAAGAATACCGCAGACTGACAGACGAGCTGTGGACAGAAATTGCGACACGCTTCAAGGACGAGCCTGCAGTTGCAATGTACGACCTGCTCAATGAGCCTATGTGCGACGTTGAAGCCAGCGAAATTGAGCGCAGAAAGAACAACGAGTTTATTTACACCCGCCTTTACAACACGGTAAGAGCCGTTGATGACAGACATATAATCACAATGGAGGCTATCTGGACGGCAATTGCCCTGCCCCTTGCCTTTACAAAGGGTTGGGACAACGTTGTTTATCAGGTGCATTTTTACAACAACTCAAACTTTATTTTCAATTTTTTCGCTTTCTTCACCAAGCTGATTTTCAGCGACGTACCTATGATGATGGGTGAGTTTTTCCCTCACGGTGACACAACGTGGGAGAACTGCTTCAAAACAATGGAAAGACTTAACTACAGTTGGTTTTTGTGGACTTACAAGGCTTCAAACCACGGTATGTGGGAGTCCGACTGGTGCCTGAGAGGTGCAAAGGACGGCTTTGCAAGAGCTGATATTTACACGGACTCCTTTGAAGAAATCCAAGCCAAATGGGGCGAATGCTTACGAACCGACGCAGGCTTCCAGGACAGCGGACACTACGACCGAAACGTAAAGAATTATCTTTAATATATATATCAGACGGAGGAAACACTATGAATTTCAAAGCAATAGTCACACTTTTCTGGGCAATCTTTATGTTTGTCTACAACGGCATTACCTCTTACCTTCCTGGTTTTATTCCCGAGCCCTTAAGCGAGCAGGAATTGAGCGAAGTACTTTACGACTTTGACGTAAAGCCCCTTGCAGACGAAATCGTTGTCGTAAACGGACTGAGTAAAGACGAACGTGCAGCCGTACAGTGCCTGCAGGGTCTTGTAGGCAGAACGGAGGCTTCCATTTTCATCAACCTCAGCTCTCAGACCTCAACAGAGCTCAAGGACCTTGAAGATGCAGGCAGTACGATACTCTACAAGGACGAAAACGGCAACAACTGGGATCTTACAAGCCTTATCAACCGTTACGCAGAACATATAACAGACAAGGGCTACGTTCTCTTTTCAGATGCAGACACACACGCACAGATTAACCTTGCGTTCAACTACGCTACTGTTTACGGCTGGCTTGCTGTACCCGTTTCGGCAGAAGCCAAGGCAATTGCCGCCGGACTTGAAAAGAAAGCGGATTTAAGCACAACCGTACTCGATTTCACACACGAGCGTGATTTCTACGACGAGCACAAGGACGCTTTCCGCAAGGACTGCCTTGTTCACCTTTATTCCTTCGCTTCAGGTCTTCGTGACCTTGCCGTGCAGCAGAAAAATTTCATCACCTACGTTGAGGATGACGACTACGTTGCACGTGCCTACCGTGACAAGCTTTACAGCGACCTTGAACCAGCTTCGATGATACTCGGCTGGTGTAAGTACGAAATCAAGCACACGGAATGTGCCGGCCGCTTCGGTCACTACGTTATCCCCTCCGACCACAGCTTCAATACAAGCGTACTCACCTGCAACAGAGTTGAAACAGGCAGAATCGGCAACAAAAACGTTACTGCTCCCGAGCTTGACCCGACAAAGCACTACGTAGCAATCGTCTGGAGTGACGGCGACAACGCACAGTGGATTTCAAACGGCTACCAGGAATTCCACACCTGGCAGAGCTATGATATAGATATTCCCGTTACGTGGACCTTTGCACCGCAGATGTACAAATTCTCATCATCCGCTGTCAAGAAGGCTCTTGCTGCAAAAGACCCCGAGGATTCCTTTATTACAGGTCCTTCCGGCGCAGGCTACGCAAGAATTTCAATGATGTCCCCGAGCGAGGTCAGAGCATATTCCGACCTTACAGCCGCAACCATGCTCCAGGCAGGCATTACAACAATGACCCTGCTTGACGAAATCAAAACAGAGCTTGATTTTGCTTCCTATGCCGCAAAGCTCGGCTATTTCTCAAGATATGACAATATCAACGGCGGTATTCTTCAGATTGATCCCGACAATTATACTGGCGGTTACGGCGGCGGCAGAGGCAGAGTATTCTTTTCCAACGACAAGCCCTTTGTTTCCGTAGGCTTCTCACTCTGGCACCCGAGCGGTGATGCCGCACAGGTTAACCAGGAATGGCTTAAGGCTCAGGCAGATATTATCAACAGCTACCCTGCCGACATCAGCACAATAAACGGCTACACGGTAATCAACGTTCACCCGTGGACAGTAGGTCCCGACGACCTTGCATATTTCGTAAGCCAGCTTGACGACGGCGTTGAGTTCCTTTCAGCTGACGAGCTTATTGCCGCAGTAGCAGAGAACGTTCCCCACAAGAACGCAACAAAGACTTTTGCTGAATAATAACCAAAAATAAAGGAGAATTATCATGCTTGAAAAATTTCTTACAGAAACCCTGAAGCTCGCACCCAGACAGATGTGGGGCGTTGAGCAGCAGAAAATTCACCTTAAAAAGCTCTTTACTGCCAAAAGCATCAAGGTTGCAATTGCATCGTTGCTTGCGATAGTCGAGCTTTTCGGTCTTACAATTTTCGATTTACCCACCACCCCCAGAGGCGAAGAACTTGACCTGACGGGTTACAGCATTGTTTTCGAGGATGAATTTGAGGGCAATACACTCAACACAGATGTATGGAAGTACTGCAACACAGGTGTCCGCAGAGGCGGCTACCGCACACCCAGCCAGGTTAAAGTAAAAGACGGCAACCTTGTAATCACGGCAGAATACCTTAAAGACGGTCAGTTCGGCGAGGGCTGGTACGCAGGCGACCTTGCAATGAAGGAATGGTACTGCCAGGGCTATTACGAAATCCGCTGTAAAGTAAGTGCAGGCGGCGGCTTCTGGAGCGCATTCTGGATTATGGGTCACAGACCTTACGAGGCAGAATACTCCAAGGGCGGTATCGGCAGCGCAGAAATTGACATTTTCGAAGCACCCTACTACGGCAAGACTCTTACACACAACGGCGTAACACAGACAATTCACTGTGCAGGCGTTGACGGCGTACAGGAGGGCTACCAGTCCCGTATGCTCGGCGCATTCTACGGCAACAATATCTACGAGGAATACAACACCTACGGCTTAAAGTGGACAGAGGACGAGTATATATTCTACATCAACGGCGTTGAAACCGCACGTTCCTCATTCGGTAACGGCACTTCACAGTCCAAGGAAGAGGTCAGGGTTTCGCTTGAAGTACCGGATGCGGAATTCCTCGCTCCCCTTGATAAGGAAACCTACCACAGCGAATTTGTAGTTGACTACGTAAGAATTTATCAGCCCACACTCACACCTGCAGAATAAAAACAAGACGGAGCTTCATCCAAGCGTGAAGCTCCGTCTTACTTTTGTTATATAAATAAAGATGAATGTGATACAGTAATTCGACAAACTGCAAATTGCCAATCTTATTTTTTATTTAATAATTTCTTAAGGTACTGACCCGTATAAGACTTTTCGCATTCTGCAACCTCTTCGGGTGTGCCGCAGGCGACTATTTCGCCGCCCTTGTTACCGCCCTCGGGGCCGAGGTCGATGATATAGTCAGCGGTTTTGATTACGTCGAGGTTGTGCTCGATTACAAGCACCGTATTTCCGCTTTCAACAAGCTGCTGCAATACCTTTATCAGCCTTTCTACGTCGGCTGTGTGCAGACCCGTTGTAGGCTCATCGAGAATATAAATCGTTTTGCCTGTTGCTACTCTTGCAAGCTCCGTAGCAAGCCTGACACGCTGTGCCTCACCGCCAGAAAGAGTAGTTGCAGACTGGCCTATTTTGATGTAGCCTAAACCTACATTGTAGAGCGTTTCGAGCTTACGCTTTACCTTCGGCACAGCGGAAAAGAAGTTCATACCCTCTTCAACCGTCATTTCAAGCACGTCATAAATCGACTTTCCGCCGTACTTGACCTCGAGAGTTTCACGGTTGTAGCGTGTGCCGTGGCAGACCTCGCAGGGCACGTAAATATCGGCAAGGAAGTTCATTTCGATTTTGACTATACCGTCACCCTGACAGGCTTCACAGCGACCGCCCTTTACGTTAAAGGAAAAACGGTTGGGCTTGTAGCCGCGGATTTTGGAATCCGTCGTAGCGGCAAACAAATCGCGTATATCCGTAAACACACCGGTATATGTTGCAGGGTTTGAGCGAGGTGTTCTGCCAATCGGCGACTGGTCGATATTAATTACCTTATCAAGATAATTTATACCCGTAATCTTATCGTGCTTGCCTGCAAAACGGCGTGCACCATTGAGCTCGGCAGAGAGCTTTTTATTGAGGATTTCGTTAATCAGCGAGGATTTACCTGAACCCGAAACACCCGTTACACAGGTGAGAGTGCCCAGAGGAATTTCAACGTCAATATTTTTGAGGTTATTTTCCTTTGCACCGAAAATTTTTATTGCCTTGCCGTTGCCTTTTCTTCTCGTTTCAGGCACGGCAATTTTCTTTTTACCGCTCAGGTACTGACCCGTAAGCGAATTTTCATCCGCCATAATTTCCTCGGGTGTACCGCAGGAAACAATTTCGCCGCCGTGGATACCCGGACCCGGACCGACATCAACAATATAATCGGCACTTAACATTGTTTCCTCGTCGTGCTCAACAACAATAAGCGTGTTGTCAATATCACGCAGGTGCTTGAGCGTTTCGATAAGACGGCTGTTATCACGCTGGTGAAGACCGATACTCGGCTCATCAAGAATATAGAGCACACCTGTGAGTGACGAGCCAATCTGCGTTGCAAGGCGTATACGCTGACTTTCACCGCCCGAAAGAGTGCCCGCAGGACGTGAAAGAGTGAGATATTCAAGACCCACGCTGATAAGAAACTGTAATCTTTCACGGATTTCACGCAGGATAAGACGGGCAATCTGCATATCACGGTCGGACAGCTTTAAGTTATTGATAAATTCAAGCTCGTCCGAAATTGAAAGCTGAGTAAGCTGCTCGATATTGATTCCGCCTACGGTTACGCACAGCACCTCTTTCTTCAGCCTTGCGCCGCCGCAATCGGGACAGCTCTGCTCGGTCATATACTGCTCTATTTCGTTGCGTGACCACTCGCTTGATGTATCGTTGTATCTGCGTTCAAGGTTGGTTATTATACCCTCAAAATCAGTTTTATATGTACCCGTCATATACTGGGTGGTACGCTCCATTGTAATTTTTTCGCCCTTTGTGCCGTAAAGAATAATGTCGATAATCTTTTTCGGCAGCTCTTCAACGGGTGTATCAAGCGAGAATTTATAGTGCTTTGCAAGACCCTCAAAATACATTTTGGCTATACTGCCGCTGTCGGCAACACTCCAACCGCTTGCCTTTATTGCACCGCCGTTGATTGAAAGGCTTTTGTCCGGGATAACCATATCGGGGTCGATTTTATGGAAAACGCCAAGACCCGAACAGGTCTGGCAGGCACCGTAGGGATTATTGAAGGAGAACATTCTCGGCTCTAATTCTTCGATGCAGGTGCCGTGGTCGGGACAGGCATAGTTCTGCGAAAAGAGCAGTTCCTCACCGCCTATTACGTCGCACAGCACAAGACCCTCGGACAGACCCGAGGCTGTTTCAACGGAATCCGCAAGACGTGAACGGATTGACTCCTTGACAACAAGTCGGTCAACCACAATTTCAATATCGTGACGTTTATTCTTATCAAGCGCGATTTTTTCGCTCAGATCGTAAACGTTGCCGTCAACACGGGTACGCACGTAGCCGCTCTTCTGTGCGTTTTCAAATATCTTTTTGTGTTCACCCTTCTGTCCTCTTACAACGGGAGAAAGAAGCTGAATTTTCGTACCCTCAGGCATTTCAAGAATTTTATCTACAATATCATCAACGGTCTGCTTTTTAATCTCTCTGCCGCATTCGGGGCAATGAGGTACACCTACACGGGCAAAGAGCAGACGAAGATAATCGTATATTTCCGTTACCGTACCGACGGTTGAACGGGGATTTTTTGAGGTTGTTTTCTGGTCAATTGAAATTGCGGGAGAAAGACCCTCGATATAATCAACATCGGGCTTATCCATCTGACCTAAAAACTGCCTTGCGTAGCTTGAAAGGGATTCAACGTACCTGCGCTGACCCTCGGCATAAATCGTATCAAAGGCAAGGGATGATTTACCCGAGCCGGAAAGGCCCGTAAAAACAATGAGTTTATCACGGGGAATTTGCACATCAATATTTTTGAGGTTGTGCTCCCTTGCGCCCTTTACTATAATTTTTTTCTCTCTCATTTTCTGCTCCGTTATTTCATCTGTCTTAATTTTTCTATTCTGTCACGCAGATATGCGGCGTGTTCAAATTCAAGTATCTTTGCCGCCGCCTTCATTTCGCCCGTAAGCTGCTTGATAAGCTGTTCACGCTCTATGCGGCTGAGCTGTTT
>JAZOMP010000181.1:0-25070 GCA_045654045.1 Acutalibacteraceae bacterium | reverse complement strand
GTTGATGCGGCGTTTGCGGCTTATGCAAGAGAATATAAGGACGCTATATACTGCATCGGCTCTGTCGTAGGACCGCACCCCTTCCCGATGATGGTAAGAGATTTCCAGTCGGTCATCGGTGTTGAGGCGAGAGAGCAGTTTATCGGAATGACGGGTCACCTTCCCGACACCGTCGTTGCCTGCGTTGGCGGCGGCTCTAATGCGGCAGGCTTTTTCTCAGGCTTCCTCAACGACCCCGTTGACATTTACGGCATTGAACCTCTCGGCAGAGGTCCGAAACTCGGCGACCACGCCGCAAGCCTTAAATACGGCACAGAGGGCATTATGCACGGCTTCAACTCAATCATGCTCAAGGACGAAAACGGTGAGCCAGCTCCCGTTTACTCGGTTGCAAGCGGACTTGACTATCCCTCCTCGGGCCCCGAGCACGCTTTCCTCCAGGAAATCGGCAGAGTCAAGTACGACGTTATTGATGACGAAGAAACAATCGATGCCTTCTTCAAGCTCTCCCGTCTTGAAGGTATCATCCCTGCAATTGAAAGCTCCCACGCAGTTGCATACGGTATGAAGCTTGCACAGAGAATGGAGCACGGCTCCGTGCTCATCAACCTTTCCGGCAGAGGCGACAAGGATATGGACTACGTAATTGAGAATTACGGAATAAGATAAAATATATAACCAGCAAATCCCTGAAGTACGAAAATACTTCAGGGATTTTTTCATATCATATAAATAAAACTAAAAAGCAAAATATTTTTCTCTCTGCTTCTTCATTCTTCCGTGGATAGCGCCCAGGAGTCTTGCGGCATCCTCGTCGCCTGTTGCGTACATTTTCATAAGCATACCCTCTTCACGGCAAAGCTCATCGTGAAGCGGGAAGAAGTTTTCGTAAAGGAAGGCGGCGTACTTGACGAGTCTCAGGTCGCCTACCATACGGTATTCAGCGCTGATTGTATCAACGGCTACGGTATAGAAATCCTTTATAGAGGAAATAAGGCTTTCTCTTGTGTTTTCGGGAGCGAAAACAATTGTTGAGCAGATGAAAGCGTTACGGTTGTTAAAGCTGGAGTGGCTGTCCGTACTGCCGACAATCGGGTACTTGTTGCCCTTTGCGCACTGCTCGTAATAGAATACTGTCTGCAAGCCGTTCTGCTCAAAATAGCTTTCGCCGCCAAGCACCTCGAAGGCATCGAAATTGCCGTATTCAAACATAGCCTGAGAGAACTTTTCGGGAACCTGGAAAACGTTGGAAATCCAATAAGGATGAGCAAAAATGCAAAGACCGTCCGCCTTATTTATCTGCTCCTTTATCCAGCGACAGCAGGCAAACGGGAATCTTTCCACACCCTCGGGAATATCAAGAGTATCTGCGAGGGCATTGACCTGGGCCTCAAACTCCTCACGGGACATCATATCGGGGCAATTGCCGTCAACTGAACGAAGGGCTTTATCCTCACCTATTTCTTCGATAAGCTCGTCATCATAAGCGAGAGCATTTACTGAATAAAGACCGCCGAAGTTTACCATATGAACGTCGTTGACGTACTTATGGGCATCTGCCCTTGTCATATGTACCTCTTCACCGGGAACGAGGGTAAATTCAAGCGGAACATCTTTATAGGCATTGATTGCTTCAAGCGAGCCGAAATAAAGCCTGTGGTCGGTTATACCGAGAAAATCGTAGCCGTGTCTGCGGTAATTAGCGGCAACAATCGCGGGAGCCTGTTTACCGTCAGAACGGCAGGTATGCATATGAAGGTCGCCGACGAAGGGATATCTGCCGCAAAGATCTTCATTAAGCGAATATACAGAAAGCTGGAAATCCTTTCTGCCGTCTTCACCAAGGAAGCGGATAAAATGCTCCTGCTCACCCTTGAAGGTGTATTTAAAGCGGATACATCCGTCTGCATCGGGCTTAACGGTAAGATTTTCAAACCCCGTCATACCCGGATAATCTCTGGGTGTGCCCTGTAAAAGCGGACAAATTACAATTTCGTACTGCTCTCTTTCAAAAGCAACGTGAGCGCCAAGAGGCTTGATTGTGATTTCAACCTCCTTGTCGCAGGGAAAAACCTTCGGAAAAATGTCGTAATTGTGGATAACGTCTCTCATTTGTCAGTTCTCCTTTGCAAAATCTTTGGGTATATCGTCTGAGAATATATCGTAGGGCATTTCATAGCAGGCTGTTTTAAGCACGTAAGTACCGCCCTGGGCAGTAAGGCGCATTTCGGTATATTCGCCGAATGTGGGCATATGATACTGGATATAGAACTCCCCCTTCTTTTCGGCAAACACGGCAACAAACTCTTTTCTGCTGTCACCCATCATTTCCATATACATTGTAACCTTTACAGCACGCTTGTCGGCGTCAAACTCATAACTCTGTCTGAACTCGTTATAGGAATAGTTGTACACGCCGTTTTCCTCGGTAATTTCACCGTTTTCAGGGTAAACACCATCGCATATATAATCGAAAATATAGCCGATATACGAATCGGAAGCAAGCATCAGCGAGATGCTCGGGAAAGCGTTCTCGTTTGCAGATTCCGAATTTATGTAGCCGTCATAAGCGGGAACAAGAGCTTCGTTGAACCAGGTTTTAAAATCAGCCTCGGTTTTCACCTTTACACCCTCACCGCAAGCGGCAAAAGAAAGTAGCATTACCAAAACCCCAAACAAGGCGATTAATTTTTTCATTCATTTTTCTCCTTTTTACTGTTACATTATAAAAATATTCTACACTTATTAGTTACAGGTGTCAACTTGAAGATAATAATTTGACAATGTTTTTTATCAATGATATATTAAAAAATATAATCCTTTAAAGGGCGGTACAATAAAAATGGAAGAAAGAAAGCTACGCACGGCTATGCTCATAGGCGAAGAAGCAGTTGAAGCTCTGAAAAACAGCTCTGTACTGCTTTTCGGTGTTGGCGGAGTAGGCTCTTTTGCTGCCGAAGCACTTGCAAGGGCGGGTGTCGGACACATAGGGCTTTGCGACAATGACACAGTATCGGTGTCCAACATAAACCGTCAGCTTATTGCACTTGACTCTACCGTAGGACTCAACAAAGCCGAGGTTATGGCAAAAAGAATAAACGATATCAACCCTGATATAAAGGTTACGGTCTATCCCCTGTTTTTCGGTGCTGACACAGTCGAAGAATTCGACTTTGAAAATTACGATTACATTATAGATGCAATTGACACGGTCACCTCAAAGCTGATACTTATAGAAAAGGCAAAAGAGCTTGATATTCCGATAATCAGCAGTATGGGCACAGGCAACAAGCTTGACCCTACGGCACTTACCGTTACGGACATAAAAAAAACAAGCGGCTGTCCGCTTGCAAGGGTTATGCGCAAAGAATTAAAGGTAAGAGGCATTGAAAAGCTAAAGGTAGTATATTCGACCGAGCAACCTATAAAGCCGTTGTTTCAGCCCGAAAATGCAGAAAAGAGAGCAATACCGGCAAGCATCTCCTTCGTACCGTCTGCCGCAGGGCTTATAGCCGCAGGCGAAGCGATTAAAGACCTAATAGGAGGTTAGAGATAAATGCTTAAAATTATTTCGCTTTTACTGGCAATTATTCAGTTTTGTTTAATGCCGCTGAATTATGTTTTTGGGAGGCACGACGTTTTGATTGACAGAGCTACAACCTATCAGACCTTTGAATCCTTCGGCACAAGCTCTTGCTGGTGGGCACAGACAATTGAAAGTGACGAGCAGGCAAGAGAAATTGCTAAACTTCTTTACGATGACGAGGAAGGTCTGGGGCTTGACATTTTCCGCTACAACATAGGCGGCGGTGAGGCAGACAACCCCGATTGCCGTATATGGGACAGAAGCAGAAGAACAGAAAGCTTCTACGTTTTTGACAAAGGAAACAACGAGTACGTTTACGACTTTACCCGTGACAAGAACGCAAGGCGGGTACTCGACTATGCGGTTGAATACGGCGCAGACAAGCTGATTCTTTTCTGCAACTCACCTCATTTTTCAATGACGAAATCGGGACACGCTTCGGGTGGACTGGAGGAATATTCTTCCAATCTCCCGAAAGAAAATTACGAAGCATTTATCGACTACGTACTGACTATAGCCGACTGGTTTCAGAACCAGGGATATCCCGTTTACGCAATATCCCCCATCAATGAGCCGCAATGGTCCTGGGGAAGCCCTGACTGGGTTGGACAGGAAGGCTGTCACTACGAGCCTGACGAAGCAATTGAGTTGCTCGAAATGTTTGCTACCGAAATGCAGAAACGTGGCTGTACTTATAAATTAAGCGGTCCTGAAAGCGGCGAGATGTCCCAGGCATACTACCAATACGTTGAAAAGTTTTTCGGAAGCGAAATACTCAACAGCTACTGTGACAGCTTTGCGGGACACTCCTACTGGATGGACGGTAAAGCAAAGGAAAAGCAACAGGTCGGCAAGGAGTTTAAAAAGAACTATCCTAACAAGAAGTACGAGATGAGCGAATGGTGTGAATTGCCACTTGAAATTGACAGCACTACAATAGACAGCGGACTGCGAATGGCAAGAATAATTGCAGAAGACCTCAGCCTGATGAATGCTGTTTCCTGGCAGAGCTGGACAGCAGTAAACGGAGACGGACTTATAGACAGAAACGCTGACGGCACGCTGAAAATATATAATCGCTACTATGCCTTTAAACAGTATACATCGTTTATCAAGCCCGGTATGGTAAGGGTAAGAGTCTTTGATAATTCCTACACAGACCACACGCTGAACACCGTTTGCTTTACCGACGGCAACAGATATGTTGTAGTAATTGTAAATACAGCCGAGGCAGATGAGGAAATCAACCTTCACGGACTTATGGGTAAAGCGGAAATTCATCTGACAGATGGAACGCACAACTGCGAAAAAGTTTTTGAGGGTGAATTTGAAAAGCAGATTACTGTTCCGGCAAAAAGTATAATGACGGTTTGTGTGGATATGTAAAAGCACAAAAAAAGAGCAGGATTCAATTGGATCCTGCTCTTAAATTATACAACAAATCCTGTTTTGTCTTTCAGGTCGTCAATCATTTCCTGCTTTTTATCAGCAGTAATTCCACCGCCTATGGTGTATGATGCGTCATATTTAGGTGAATTATCCATTCGGGTTATTTGCTTATCATAATACTCTTGCACAGAACACAAAAACCTAGCAGGATTTCCTGCATAAACACAGTTGCTTTCCACATCGTGGGTTACTACACTGGCTGCACCAATAATACAATTTTCACCTATACTTACACCTGGCATAACAATCGTATTTGCTCCCACAAAGGTTCTGTCGCCTATTTTTACTCTACCGATTTTTGTGTAACCAAGCTCTTTTTTAGTGCTGGCATCATGCGCAAGCAAATATACTCCCGGACCGAAGGTTACATTATCGCCGATCTCAATCAGCCAACAATGTGAACTGTCAAATCTGGTACTGCCTGCATCATAAATAAAATTCTTTCCTACGCGCATTCCAATTTCTTGAAGCTCATTCAGGTTAGGTCCTCTGTCTACTCCAAAGAAAGATTTGATTATTGACTTTATTTTTTTAAACAGTCTCATAAAGACCTCCGCTCTCAACTTACTATATTCCCGCCATCGCAGTCGATTGCGACAATCAACGGAAAATCGTTGAAATCAAGGCGTTTTACACTCTCGCACCCCAGATCCTCGAAGGCGATTACTTCGCAGGAGGTAATGCATTTTGCTGCCAGAGCACCTGCACCACCTATGGCACACAGGTAAACTGCTTTGTTGCGGATTATTGCGTCAACTACCTCCTTGCTTCTCGGGCCTTTACCAACCATTGCGGCAAGACCATTATCAAGAAACAAAGGTGCATAGGGGTCCATTCTTGAAGCTGTTGTAGGGCCGCAGCTGCCTATCGCAAGACCGGGAGGGGTAGGAGTAGGACCTGCATAATAAATACAGGCACCGTTAAGATCAAACGGCAAAGCCTCACCCTTATTCATAAGCTCGGTTATCCGCTTATGAGCCGCATCTCTTGCAGTGTAAACTGTTCCGCTAAGGAGCACTCTGTCCCCTGCCTTAAGCTCAGGAGCAAGCGCTTTCAGCTGTGAGGAATCCGCACGGTATTCAGCCACGCTTATTCCCCCTTGTTTAGGTAGTTCTGCAAAATTTTGTCAACCTGCGAAAGAACGTCCTCGGGTGAATTACAGTCAGCCGTAATTTCCGCCTGCGTTGCGGCTATCGCCTCATATTCATCAAGTTTCTCTTCAAGCTCGGTAATACGTGCATCCTTACGGGCATTTTCTTCCTTGCATTTCTGCAATTCGACCAAAAGCTCGTCAATATATTCAATTACATCTTCACGGTCAAAGCCACCGAAGACTTTTCTTTTAAAAGACCTTTCTTCGCTCATTTTTCTTTTCTCCGATTATTATTTGAGAGCAACTGCCGCCTTGGCTTTTTCTGCAATATTCTCTGCTGTGAGGCCATAAATCTTGAGCATTTCAACAGCGGGACCTGAGCCGCCGAACTTATCCTCTACACCGACCTTGAGTACGGGTACGGGATAATTTTCGCATACTACGTCAGCAACTGCTGAGCCGAGACCGCCGATAACGCTGTGCTCTTCTGCTGTTACAATAACACCTGTTTCCTTTGCGGCCTTAATGATGATATCATTGTCAATAGGCTTGATTGTAGCCATATTGATAACTCTTGCATCAATGCCCTCTGCCTTGAGGTTTTCTGCGGCGATGAGTGCTTCGTTTACCATAAGACCTGTTGCGATGATAGTAACGTCCTTACCCTCTTTAAGTTCAACACCCTTACCGATTTCGAACTTGTAGTTTTCATCGAAAAGTCTGGGAGTTGCAAGTCTGCCGAAGCGAAGGTAAGCAGGACCGTCCATTTCTGCAACAGCAAGCACTGCAAGGCGGGCTTCAACATCATCTGCCGGGTTGATGATAGTCATACCGGGAATGGTACGCATAAGAGCAATATCCTCACAGCACTGGTGGCTTGCGCCGTCCTCACCGACGGAGATACCTGCGTGAGTTGCACCGATTTTAACATTGAGGTGGGGATAGCCTACGGAGTTTCTGATCTGCTCAAAAGCTCTGCCTGCAGCAAACATAGCAAAGGAGCTTGCGAAAACGGTATAGCCCGTTGTGGCAAGACCTGCGGCTACGCCAATCATATTGCATTCTGCAATACCTGTATCAAAAAATCTTTCGGGAAATTCTTTTTTGAAGGCAATTGTCTTTGTTGCCTTTGCAAGGTCAGCGTCAAGAACGATAACCTTTTCGTTTTTACCGCCGAGTTCAACGAGAGCCTTACCGTAGGCATCACGAGTTGCGGTTTTAATTACATCTGCCATTATATTCACCACTTACCCTTTCCTATAATCAGTTGAGTGCTGCCATTGCGGCGTCGAGCTCTGCCATTGCCTTGTCATACTGCTCCTGGTTGGGAGCCGTACCGTGCCAGTCGCAATTGTTTTCCATAAAGGAAACGCCCTTGCCTTTGACAGTCTTGGCAACGATAACTGTGGGCTTGCCCTTGAATTCCTTTGCGGCTGTAAAAGCTGAATCTATTTCATCAAAATCGTTACCGCAGATTTCGATTACGTTCCAGCCGAAGGCTGCAAACTTTTCAGGGATGGGATAGGGAGAATTGACTTCTTCAACCGTACCGTCAATCTGAAGGTTGTTATTATCTACAACGGCTACAAGGTTGTCAAGGCCCTTGGCGGAAGCGTACATTGCAGCCTCCCATACCTGACCTTCCTGAATTTCGCCGTCACCGAGGACTGTGAAAACTCTGAAATCAGCACCGGAGAGCTTTGCGCCGAGTGCCATACCGACAGCTGTTGAGATACCCTGACCGAGAGAGCCTGTGCTCATATCAACACCGGGTGTGCTCTTCATACTGGGGTGACCCTGAAGCATAGCGTTGGGCTTACGGAGAAGCATGATTTCATCAGGTGAGAAGAGACCTTTGAGAGCAAGCACTGCATAAAGTGCAGGTGCCGTGTGACCCTTTGAAAGAACAGAACGGGCACGGCCTTCCCACTTGGGGTTTGCAGGATCCACATTAAGATGTGAAAAATAGAGATAGGTCAGGATATCGGCAACCGAAAGAGAACCTCCCGGATGACCTGACTTTGCATTAAAAGTACCCTCAATGATACCTTTTCTGACCTCAATAGCCTTGATTTCCAACTGTTTTTTTGCTGCTGCGTCCAAAACAGTCACCTCCGTATTCTTAAATTTTAATTATTTTATTTTGCTTAAGAATGCCGTAAAATATTCCGGCAATTCCGAGCTTATTTCAATATATTCCCTGGTTTTCGGGTGGATAAAGCCTATCAGTCCTGCGTGCAGGCACTGCCCACCCATTGAAACACCGTTCTTCGGGCCGTAAACGTCATCCCCTGCTACGGGGTGACCGATATGGGCCATATGAACACGAATCTGGTGTGTTCTGCCCGTTTCGAGCCTTACTTTTATAAAGGAAAAATTCCTGTAGGTTTCAAGCACTTCGTAATGTGTCACGGCGTTTCTTGAGTGAAGCTGTGTAACACACATTTTTTTGCGGTCGTTGGGGTTCCTGCCTATAGGGGCATCTACAGTACCCGTAAGCTCCTTGAAATTGCCGTGCACAACTGCACGATATTCACGGGTAAAGCTGTGCGCCTGAATCTGCGAAGCAAGGCTTACATGCGCCTCGTCTGTTTTGGCGACAATCAGCAGACCGCTCGTGTTTTTATCTATTCTGTGGACAATACCCGGTCTGATAACGCCGTTTATTCCGGAAAGGCTGCCTTTGCAATGGTGCAGAAGTGCATTGACAAGCGTACCGTCGGGATTGCCCGGCGCAGGATGGACAACCATATCCCTCGGCTTGTTCACAACAAGAAGGCAATCGTCCTCATAGCGTATATCAAGCGGTATATCCTGCGGCTGAGCCTCAATTTCCTTGAGTTCCGGTGCGGTAACGGTAATTTCGTCGCCCTCTTCAACAGGATAGCTTTTCTTTTTTGGCTTACCGTTGACGGTTACTCCGCCGTTGTCAAGCACCTTCTGTATAAAGCTGCGTGAAAGCTCGGGAGCGTAGGCACAAACAGTTTTGTCGAGTCTTTCACCCTCGTCACCTTTTTCTACGGTGAAGCTGAGCACTCTTTTATTCTCCATCAGCCTTCTGCCCTGCCTTTTTATAATCACGGATTATATCGTAAACAAGATAGCCGACAAGGAGAAATTCGCCAACGGTTACAAAACAGTCCGCAAAGTTGAAAACGGGAAAATCGATGAAAAGCACCTCGATATAATCGACCACAAAATGTCTGAAAATTCTGTCGATAAGGTTTCCCAGGCCGCCGCCCATAAGCATTACAACACTTGCAAGTGCCACTTTTGACTTAATCTTTTTAGCGATAATAAGATAAAATCCGACAATCAGCACAGCTGCCGTAAAAACAGACAGCAAAGCGGTTTTACCGGTAAACAAGCTGAAAGCAGCCCCGGTATTCTCGACATATCTCCACTGCAGAAAACCGTTGATAGCCGTGATAACCTCACCCGAAACGAGTGAGGAATTAAGCACGGAAATTTTTATAAGCTGGTCAACCGCTGCAATTGCGGCAATGCAACCGCAGCAGATAAGCTCAACCATCAGTTACCCTCCGATTATTTCTTCTTGAAGAAGCCACGGAAGAAGGATTCCTCGTCATCGTCCTCGTCATCAATATCGTCAACAACCTCGTAAACTGTACCGCTCTTGGAAACGTTTGTGGCTGTTTCTACGACAGATTCCTCAACAGGGATAGCCTGAAAATCCTCGCCGTCTGCAAGTTCTTCTGCGATGCTGAAGCCCTTACCCTCATCCTCGTCAAAATCTTCACCGAAGAGAGAATTTATAAGGTCTTCTTCATCCTCATCATCGTCATCATCGTCGCCGGAGAAAACGTCTTCAAAATCTGATATTTCGTCATCGGCTTCTTCATCGATTTCTTCTTCGTCTTCCTCGTACTCGTCAGAATCTTCTGCTTCTTCGTCCTCTTCAACCTCATCGATAGCCTCATCGTCTTCGGCTTCTTCGGTTTCTTCGGCTTCTTCGTACTCTTCTTCTGCTGCTTCTTCTGCATCGTACTCTTCGTATTCTTCAGTCTCTTCGACTACTTCCTCTGCAGTTTCTTCGATATCCTCCGATACCTCTTCAATATCATCAGCTGCTTCAGTTTCCTCAACTACTGTTTCCTCAACAACGGATTCTTCCACTGTCTCTTCTTCCTCAACGGGCTCTTCAACAACAATTTCTTCTGCTGTTTCTGCCTCGTCTGCGGCTGCCATAGCGGCAATCTCTTCTGCAGCAAGAGCGGGAATTTCCTTAATCAGCTCAATGTGCTTGGAGTAAGAAACAAGGAGAGTTGAACGGAAGTCGTTAACCTCTTTTTTTAGCATGTCAAGAATCTTGTTCTGCTCAAGTGCGTTAAGTTCTGCCTTGCGGTCGATATCTGCCGCCTTACCTTCAGCCTCAGCTATCATAGCCTCTGCCTTTGTAGTTGCTTCGCTTACGAGTGTCTCGTACTTTGCGTTTGCGGCAGCAACCTTTTCGTTGTAGTAGCTGTCAGCCTTAAGCATCTTGTCTCTTGAAGCGGCATCCGCTGCGGCAGTTTTTTCTTCTGCTTCTGCGTTTGCTGCTGCAACAGTCTGCTGAGCCTGAGCCTCTGCCTCGGCAAGCATTGCTGTTGACTTTTCCTCTGCTTCGTTTACCATTGCAAAGGATTTTTCCTCAGCTTCGGATACAGCGGCATTAGCCTTTTCAGTAGCCTCGTTAATAAGAGTCTCTGCTTTTTCGTTGGATTCAGCGGTCATTGTAGCGGCCATTTTCTGTGCCGTAAGGAGTGCTGCAGAAATGTTAGCCTCTTCCTTCTGATAGGTTTCAACTCTTTCCATAAGAGCGTTGATACGTCTTATGTATTCGTTCTTTTCTCTGTCAAGAGCTTCTACAGCTTCTGCTATTTCGCCCATAAATTCGTCAACATCGATTGAACGGTAAGTGCCTCTGCCGGCAGACTGGAATTCGTGTGCTCTGATTTGTGCAGGTGTCAACATTTTTATAAACCTCCAAATATTTTGGGTACTTTACTGAAAAATATGTAAAACTAGGAAGCCTGAAAAAGCTCCCGAAAACTTAACCGAAATAGACTCCGCCATTTTCAAGGCTGTCGATCAAATCGCCGCCAAGGTCATAACCGTGAGGAACGATTACGAAAGTGCTGTTAGCTACACGGCGGATGCTTCCGTCGTTAGCGTAAACCACACCGCCGAGAAAATCGACAAGTCTACGTGCAATATCTCTGCTGGTTGCCTCGAGGTTAAGAATAACCATATGGCGCTGATTAATGTGATCTGCAATGCCTGTTGCATCGTCAAAGGTTGCCGGCTTTGCGAGAACTACCTGAGGCTTCGTTCTCTGCTGTGACTGCGCACCGAAATCAACAACGTTATTGTTCTTCGGCTTTTCTGCGGGACGGAAGCTGCTTGCGAAGGAAGAACGCTTTGTTACGGGTGCTTCCTCCTCAACCTCATCCTCATATTCTTCATCAAGATCTGTATCGTCTACTTCATCGTAGTAGTCGCCCTCGTTAACGTTTACAAACTTGCTGATTCTGTCCATAAAACCCATTGATATATCCTCCTGAAAATTTTAATCAAAAATTATTTTTTAATATACACGCCTGCCGAAAAGCGAGGTTCCGACACGCACAAGGGTTGCTCCTTCGGCAATTGCATCAGCGTAATCCGAGGACATACCCATAGATAATATATTAATACTTGTATTATCTAATTTTTTTGACTGAATGTCAACAAACAAACGCCTCATTTTTGAAAAAAAGCTTCTTGCCTGCAAAGAATTTTCGCAAATCGGGGGTATTGCCATCAATCCGCAGAGTCTGACACCCTCGATTTCGGAAATTTCAGCCAGAATTTCTTCAGCCGAATCCCACTCAATACCGCTTTTGGAGTCCTCACCGCCGACATTGATTTCGGCAAGAATATCCGTTGTGATGCCCTGCACAAGTGAACGCTTGGCAATTTCCTTTGCGAGGCGCACGCTGTCAACAGACTGAATCATACTCACCTCGCCGACAATCTGTCTTACCTTGTTGGTCTGAAGGTGACCTATAAGGTGAGACTCACACGGCAGGAGTGACGGCTTTTTACCGAGGTATTCCTGCACCTTGTTTTCACCTATAAGGTCAATTCCGCACTCGATAGCGTGGTTGATATAAACCGGCTCAACCGTTTTGGTAACAGCCATAAGTTTTACATCGCTTTCGCTTCTGCCACTTTCAGCGGCGGCCTTTGCTATATTTTCACGGATGCGGGCAAGGTTATACTCGATATCGGCAAAACGCTCGGCATCAATTAATTGCTTTTCCGTCATACAAATCCTTTCCCTTCGTAATAATTTCATCGTAAAGCTTTATTTCATCGTCATTACAGATTACGTACTCATCACTTGTCCAGACGATATTTATCTCACGGAAGGTTACGCTGTTTGAGCGAAGGATATACACACCCTTTACTCCGTTCACCTCACGCACTGCATTTGCAGGTACTCTGTAGCCGGTTACGGAATTGAAGATAATTTCGATATCCTCAACTCTCATATTAGCAAGTTCTTCGTCCATTACATTGCACCGCAGTACAACAGCGGCAGTATCCGCACCTGAAACGTTTACGGCAACCACCTGCGCCTTGAGGGCTTCGGTTGAAGAATACGGAAAATCCACGGTAACAAAGGAATTCACATCAAGCTCGGCAATATCTTCAATTTCAAGCTTACACACGATATACCAGTTAAAGCCCGTTACAAGCTTACCCATAACATCGTCTGCAACCTGAGATCTTTCACTGCTTAGCAATGAATCCACCTGCTCAGGCAGGATATTTTCCACCTCTTTATAATCAAAAGCGTTTTCGTATCCGTCAACGTTTGCTATATAATAGCCAGAGCCCGTTGCGTTGATTGTTTCGTGGTCAAGCTTTCTGCCCTCAAGCATTTCAAGCTCTTTGTTTATTCCGTCAATAATGTCCTGAAAATTTATATCCGCACCGAGTATAAGCTGCTTTTTGGTGACAGAATCCCTTAAAGCGGCATAACTCGAGCTTAAATTATCGATATCATTTGCATCAATTTTATCCACAAGCTCCGAAATTGCCGAACCAATAGTGGAATCCAACGCATCGGCATCAATACCGGAAGACGGGGTTATTGAGTTGAGCTTTGTATAGCGCTCAAGCTCAGCTTTTAAAAGCTCGGCTCTCATATAGCTCTCAACTGAGCTGTCGCTCTTAAAAGCTACGGCAACGGTATCGCCGCCGGCAACCTTTTTGCCATCCTGCGCTACGGGAATAACCGTACCGCTGGCGGAATTGACAATATACTCCTCTTCCCTGACGAAAAATCCGGTAGTAAACAAACTGTTGTTTACCGTTTTTTCAAGCGCAGTTTCGGTTTCAACCTTTTCAAAGGAAGTAAGATACACCTGATATGATACATAGAAAATAAAGAACAGACTGAGCACTATTACAGCAACTTTTTTCAGCAGATCTTTTTGCTTTTCGTTCATTTACTTATCTTCCTTTCTGTTATTTAAAAATTCTTCGCAAAGCGAAAATGCAGCATTGCAAAGAGCGGACTTATCTTCATAATCATCAATATAAAGCCAGTTCATACGCTCGTCCTTACGAAACCACGTAAGCTGCCGTTTGGCGTAGCGCCTTGTCTGCTGCTTAAGGCGTTCAATCACTTCGTCAAGGGTTGATGTGCCCTCAAAATAAGATGCCAATTCCTTGTGGCCTATAGCCTGCGCTGCCGTACCCTTCTGCTTTTCAAAGCAATCCTTCGCTTCTTCAACAAGACCGTTTTGCGCCATTATATCAACGCGCAGATTGATGCGGTTGTAAAGAAACTCTCTGTTCCTTGCGTTAAGGGCTATCATAAGCGGCTCATAGGGCGAGCCTTTAAGTCTTGAAAGTCTTGCCTGCTCGGTAATTGTAATGCCGTACTGGCGGTAAAATTCAAGCGCACGCAGAATTCTTTTTGTATCGTTTTCGTGCAGGCGCGAAGCGCTTTCGGGGTCAACCTCGGAGAGCTTCGAAAGCAAAGCAGATATGCCGCTTTCCTCAAGCTCTTTTTCAAGAGCCTGACGGATTGAAAGGTCCGTTTCACCTTCGGTATATTCGATATTATCCACCAGAGAATTGATATAAAGACCCGTACCGCCCACAATTACAGGCAACTTACCGCGTGAAACAATATCCGCTATACATTTTTTTGCATCTTCACAATACGAAGCCACGCTGTAGCGTTCATTCTGTGAAAGGAAACCGAGCATATGATGACGGATTCCCTGCATTTCTTCGGTAGTGGGCATTGCGCTTGCAATATCCATACCCGTATATATCTGCATAGAGTCTGCGGAAACGACCTCACCGTTGAAGCGCTTTGCAATTTCAACACCGAGTGCAGTTTTGCCCGAGGCTGTAGGGCCCGCAACAACTATGAGCTTTATTCTTTCATTCATAATCATACCCTGCCGAAAAGCCGCTCTACATCACGCTTTGTGAGCTTTGCGATAACGGGTCTGCCGTGGGGGCAGTAGCGCAGAGAGGGGGTTGAAAGGACACGCTTTGCAAACACCTTCAGCTCGTATTCGCCCGTGAAATCCCCCGCCTTGACTGCGGCACGGCAGGCAGCGGAATGAAAAATCCAATCCAGCTTTTCGGTTGTGATTTCCTTGATATTTTTTGCAAGATAGCCTGCAATTTCGGTTAACTGTGCAGCTAAATCTGTATTTTCGAGGATACAGGGATACTCGTGAATAAGCACGGTACCGTCACCGAAATCCTCTACGGCAAAGCCCGCCTGAGTCAGCAGTTCAAGATTTGAGGTTACCGCAGAATACTCTTCACGGCTGAGGGTAACGGTTACGGGTGCCAGCAGAATCTGCGAGGCTATATTCTGATTTTCTTCTTTGAGCTGTTCGTATATCAGCCGCTCGTGTGCGGCGTGTTTGTCGATAAGTAATAATTCCGAGCCGTTTTCAACGAGTATATATGTTTTGAAAAGCTCGCCTATAACCTTAGGCTCGACCTGTTCTTCTTCTGTTACGATAACCTTTTCTTTGACTTCCTCTGTAACAGCAGGGACAGTTACAGGCTCATCCGCTTTTTTAGCGGGAGGAGCAACAAAATTTCCGAGAAGCTCAGGCTCATCATCGTTTGCAACGTAGGTTGATTTTGTGGTTTCAACGGCAAAATTTGTTTTTACCGGCTCAGGCTTGACGTAAACGGTATTTACAGGAGGCTTTTCTTCTTCTACCTGCGTAAAGCTCAACTGCTTCGGCTTTTCAACCGAGGCAAAATACTGCTTGACCACACGCTGTTCAATAATTTTGGAAGCATCCTGCACGGGGCGTTTGTCCCCCTCGGCAAGAGCGTTTTTTACCGCATAATAAACAGCGTTGAAAACCTCTTTTTCATTAGCAAAGCGCACCTCTGTTTTGGCAGGGTGAACGTTAACATCAACGAAATTGTACGGCATTGTAAGGTTAAGCACACAGCTCGGGAATTTGCCGACCATAATAGAGCCTTTATATGCTTCTTCCAGAGCGGCACAGGCGGTTTTAGTTCGCACCATTCTGCCGTTGACGTAAAAAAGCTGCATATTCCTGTTCGGTCTTGCGGCAAGGGGCTTTGAAATAAAGCCCTCAACCTTAACCGTTGAATTAGAGCCGCTTGCAGGAATTAACGTATTGGCAAAATCACTGCCGTAAACGGCGGCAACGGCACTTAAAAGCCTACCGTCACCCGAGGAGAAAAGAGTCTGCTTACCGTCACGGATAAATCGCACGGAAATATGCGGATGAGATATGGCAAGCCTGTCCGCAACACCGGCAACGGAATTAGCCTCTGTTACATCTTTTTTAAGAAATTTCATTCGTGCAGGCACGTTATAGAATATATCCCTGACAACTATTGTTGTGCCAACGGGACAGCCCGCATCGTCCATACTGATAAAGTTACCGCCCTCAACAATACAGTGTGTTCCGATTAATTCTTCGGCGGTTTTAGTAAACATTTCAACACGGCTTACGGCAGCAATTGAAGCAAGCGCTTCACCGCGGAAGCCGAGGGTGGCAACACAGTCCAGGTCATCGCTTACAGTAATTTTACTTGTAGCGTGACCGACGAAGGCGTTTTTAACATCCTCACGGGCTATACCGCAGCCGTTGTCGGTAATACGGATATACTTTATTCCGCCCGACTGAATTTCAAGAGTAATTGAGGTTGCGCCTGCATCAACGGAGTTTTCGAGCAGCTCCTTAACAGCGGACGACGGTCTTTCAACAACCTCGCCTGCCGCAATAAGCTCGTATATCTCCCTTGGGAGCACATTGATTTTAGGCATTTACCTCACCTCGCAAATTTAGATTTCTTTTGCTTTCTGTACGTATTTATAGAGTATACTCATCGCCTCGATGGGTGTGAGCGTATTGACGTCGAGAATTTTTAATTCGTCAACAATTTCCTCTCCCCTGCTCGACGCAAAGGTAAGCTGGGGTTCAAATTCAGCCTGCTCAACGCTTGCGAAAACATTAGGTGCCGCTGTCTGCGGCTCTTTTTCTTCAAGCTCTTTAAGCACCTGACGGGCACGTTTTACAACGCTGTCGGGCACGCCGGCAAGCTTTGCAACGTCGATACCGTAGCTTCCGTCCGCACAGCCGCGCACTATACGGCGCAGGAAGGTTATATCGTCGCCGCGCTTTTTGACGGAAATGTTGTAGTTTTTAACACCTTCAACGGAGTTTTCGAGCTCCGTAAGCTCGTGGTAGTGGGTTGCAAAGAGGGTTTTTGCACCGAGCTTTTTCTTATCTGCGGCAAATTCGAGCACCGCTCTTGCTATACTCATACCGTCGTAGGTCGAAGTGCCTCTGCCTATTTCATCAAAGATGATAAGGCTTTTTGAAGTTGCGTTTTTGAGAATCCACGCAACCTCACTCATTTCAACCATAAAGGTTGACTGACCGCCCGACAAATCGTCCGAAGCACCGACACGGGTGAAAACGCTGTCAACAACGCTGACGGTAGCGCTTCTTGCCGGGACAAACGAGCCAATCTGCGCCATAATTACGATAATGGCAGTCTGGCGCATATAGGTTGATTTACCTGCCATATTCGGACCCGTGATGATTGCACAGCGGTTGTCACCGCAATCGAGCAAGGTATCGTTGGGCACAAAGGGCACACCCGAGAGCATTTTTTCAACAACGGGGTGTCTGCCATCGGTTATTTCAAGCTTGGAATCAGCAGTAATCTGCGGCCTTACATAGCCGTTTTCAAGAGCAACCGCCGCAAAAGAACGAAGCACATCCAGTCTTGCGACTGCCGAGGCGGTACGCTGTATACGGCTGAGTTGTGCCGCCGTTTTTGAGCGAACCTGAGAGAAGATTTCGTACTCGAGCTGGACTATGCGTCCCTGTGCGCCGAGCACCTTGGCCTCCAATTCCTTCAACTCCTGCGTAATGTATCTTTCGCAGTTTGCAAGGGTCTGCTTGCGGATATAATCCTCCGGCACGAGCTCCTTGAAGGAATTTGAAACCTCAATATAATATCCGAATACACGGTTGTAGCCTATTTTAAGTTTTTTGATACCTGTTCTGTCCTGCTCGCGCTGCTGGATGCTTGCAAGGTAACCCTTGCCGTCCTTTACGAGAGCACGAAGCTCGTCAAGCTCAGCGTTAAAGCCGTCGCTTATCATATCGCCTTCACGCACGGAAAACGGCGGGTCTTCGACAATAGCGGCATCAATAAGAGATGATACGTCACCCAGCTCATCAATATCCGCTCTGATTTCGGAAAGCAGAGCAGAGCGACAGGAAGCGAGTTTTTCCTTGACAAGCGGAAGACGGTGAATTGCGGCACTCAGGGCACGGAGTTCTCTTGCGTTTGCAGTGCCATAGGAAATACGGGTGATAAGACGCTCAAGGTCATTAATACCCGAAAGCGAAGATGCAATATCGGAACAGAGCATACCGTCCTGCATAAGCTCTTCAATAGCATTATGTCTGCCGATGATTTTTGCAGGATTGGTAAGCGGACGTTCAAGCCAGTCGGTAATTTCACGCTTACCCATTGCAGTACACGTCTTGTCGAGCACCCAGAGAAGTGAGCCTTTTTTGTCGTTGGCACGCATTGTACGGGTAAGCTCAAGACTGCGCCTTGTTGAAAAATCGAGGTTCATAAAGCCGTTTTCGCTATAGTAGTCGAGCACCTTCATATTTACAAGGTCGCATCGCTGAACCTCACGCAGGTATTTGATACAGATACCTGCCGCCATAACTGCCTGGGTTGTGATTCCGGGCGCAACCTCCTCGGGAGAATTGCAGGAAAACTGTGAGCAGACAGCGTTATTTGCTTCATTGAGAAGTATGTAGTCTTCGTCAAAGGTTTCCGTAAGCGCAGAGCATTTATCGGAAATAAAAGACGTAACGTTTTTCAGTTCAACAGCCTCACGGTTGAGGATAATTTCGCTCGGGTTAAATCTGCCGAGTTCATTTATAATCTTTGTCTGCATTGTCTTACCGTCGATATCAGTCAGGTGAATTGCACCCGTTGATACGTCGGCAAAGCAAAGGCCGCAGACAGAATCACGGTAGAAAATACTGCAAAGGAAATTGTTCTTGGTTTCGTCGAGCATATTGCTTTCGATAACCGTGCCGGGCGTGACGATACGCACAACGTCACGCCTGACTATTCCTTTGGTTGTGGCAGGGTCCTCCATCTGCTCACAGATGGCAACCTTATAGCCCTTTGCGATAAGACGCGCAAGATAAGTGTCCACGCTGTGGAAGGGCACACCACACATCGGCGCACGCTCCTCCAGACCGCAGTCACGACCCGTAAGGACAAGCTCAAGCTCGGACGAAACGATTTTTGCATCCTCAAAGAACATCTCATAAAAATCGCCCAGTCTGAACATAAGGATAGTGTCCTCATAGTTCTTTTTTATTTCGAAATATTGCTTCATCATCGGTGATAATTCAGCCATTTGCACGCCTCCGCAAAAGTAGTTAAAATTTCAGAATAAAATCAATATGCCGTTTACTCTGTGCTCTTTGATTTCTGTTCGGATTGGTGTGTGTGATTTGCTGATTGATTTCAAAGCAGATTGAAGACGTAAGTACAGGCAATACTTTGTGTATTGCCCAGCATTACGGCAAAACTATGCCAAGAAAGCAACAGCAAGGCACATACATTTAAAGCCGATAAAGAAATCGATAATTAGTGACAGTCGCTGCCACAGGAAGAACAGTTACCGGAACAGCTATGCTCCTGGGGAGGCTCACAGGTTTCAGGGTCTTCACCCTTGATGCACTCTGTGAGGATGCCGACGATGTGATTCATCATTTCGTCGATTGCCATTCTTGCTGCCTCATAGTTAGCCATATTGGGGTTAGCGATAATCTTTTCGCGGATGCCCATAAATTCTTCTTCGTAAGCCTGAAGCTTCTGCTCGTTTGCATCTTCCTTGGATGCCTCGTGCTGGTAGCTCATGTGGATGAGCTGCATTTTGCCGACAAGATCGTTAAGCTCTGTGTCTGCTTCATTTGCCTCTCTTGCGGCAACAAACTTGAGGTATCTTTCATCCTGCTGGATTGCCTTGCCGAGTTCTCTTGTGAGTTTGATGATGTCCATTGTTTTTTCTCCTAATCTATTTTATTGATTTATAAAATCCCTGAATGAATTGGGGTTTTAACTTGATTGAAAAATCATACGATTTCGCCTGCAAGTGTCCAGTTGCGACAAGCGGTTACTTTTACGTTTACAAAATTGCCGACAAGACTTTCATCGCCGTCGAAATCTATCATAACGCTGCCATCCGATCTGCCTGAAAGTCTGCCGTCGGTACACTCCTCGCAAAGCACACGGTAGGTTTGTCCGAGCATTTTTTTGCAACGTTCTGCGGCTATTTTTTCCTGTGCAAGGGTAAGTTCACGGAACCATTCGCCTTTTTCCTTACGGCTTACAGGGTCGGGCATTGAAGCCGCCTTTGTGCCCTCTCTGGGTGAATAGATAAAAGTAAAGAGCGAAGTAAATTCAACCTCTTCTATAAGTGAAACGGTATCCCTGAACTCCTCGTAGGTTTCGCCCGGAAAGCCGACGATAATATCGCTCGTGAGGCTGATATCCGGCATAACTTTTTTGGCATATTCAACGAGGGAGAGATATTTTTCTCTTGTATATCCCCTGTTCATTTCCTTTAACACACGGTTATTACCACTCTGGAAAGGCAAATGAAGGTGCCTGCTTACTTTTTCGCACCTTGCCATAGTATCAAGCAGTTCAAAGGTACAGTCCTTAGGGTGAGAGGTCATAAAACGGATCCTGAAATCGCCCTCGATATTATTTATCGCCTCAAGAAGCTGTGCGAAATTCATATCGCCGCCGTCACGGTTATATGAGTTGACATTCTGACCCAGCAAAGTTATATCCTTACAGCCCGAAGCTATAAGCTCCTTCGCCTCAGCAAGAACAGCCTCGCTGTTGCGGCTTCTTTCGCGGCCGCGGACATAAGGCACTATACAATAGCTGCAGAAATTGTTGCAGCCGTACATAATCGGTAACCAGCCCTTAAAGCTGCCGTCACGCCTGACGGGAATACCCTCGGCAATGTAACCATCGCAGTTTTCAACTTCAAATACTCTTTTACCGCCACATAAAACTTTATACATAAGCTCAGGCAGGCGGTGAAGGGCATGAGTACCGGAAACAAGGTTAACGTAGGGATAGCTCTTACGGATTTTCTGCCAGACGTGCTCCTGCTGCATCATACAGCCACACAAAGCAATAATCATACCGGGCTTTTTTTCCTTAATCGGTTTGAGAGCGCCGACGTTACCGAACACTCTGTCGTGAGCGTGCTCACGCACGGCACAGGTATTATAAAGCACAAGGTCAGCTTCTTCTATAACCTCGGTAAAGCCGTAGCCCATCTGTAAAAGCCAGCCCTTCATACGCTCGGAATCCGACACGTTGCCCTGACAGCCGAATGTGTGAACATAAGCTAAAGGAGTTTCACCTTTGAAGCGGCTACCAAGCACCGTTTTCGCAAGTAAAACATATTCTCTTTGTCTTTTGATTTCGTCAAACGTAACCTCAAACTTACCAAGCTGTGACTGTGCCAAGCGTACAACCTCCGAAAGGGACATAAAACCCGATTTTAATTTTTATATTATACTACAATAAAAGTTTTATTACAAGACTTAAAAGCAATAAATATTTTAAAAAATAAAAAAATTTACTATATATAGTGGATTTTTTCTTTTTGGAATGATATAATATGAAGCGACTCAAAATCCACCATAACGGAGGTCAAAAAATATGAAAAAACTTAACATCGGCATCATCGGCGCAGGCAGAATCGGCAAGCTTCACGCACAGTCAATCTGCTACAACGTACCCACAGCAAAGGTACTCGGTATCACAGACGTTTACAAGGATCATCTCCCTGCTCTTTGTCAGGAACTCGGCATTGAAAAGATTTACGATACTTACGTAGATATGCTTGAGGACAAGGACATCGACGCTGTTCTCGTCTGCTCATCCACAGACACACATGCAGATATCGCTATTGCCGCTGCCAAGGCAGGCAAGCACGTATTCTGTGAGAAGCCCGTTGACCTTACTCCCGAAAAGGTACAGGCAGTTATCGATACAGTGAAGGAAACAGGCGTAAAGCTTCAGGTAGGCTTTAACCGCCGTTTCGACCACAACTTCTCCACAATCAAGTCAATGATTAACGACGGCAAGGTCGGCGACGTTGAGGTTATCAAAATCACATCCCGTGACCCTGCTCCGCCCTCACCCGAATATGCTGCTGTTTCCGGCGGTATGTTTGTTGATATGACAATCCACGATTTCGATATGGCTCGCTTTATGGCAGGCAGCCCCATTACAGAGGTTTACGCAAACGCAACTTGCCTTGTTGATCCCGCTATCGGCGAAGCAGGCGACGTTGACACAGCAGTTATCTCCCTCAAGTTTGAAAACGGCGCAATCGGCGTTATTGACAACTGCCGCCGTGCCGCATACGGTTACGATCAGAGAGTTGAAGTATTCGGCAGCAAGGGTGCTGCGGTTGCCTCCAACGACACACCCTCCAACGTTGTTCTTATGGACGAAAACGGCTGCACAGGCGAAAAGCCCCTCTACTTCTTCCTTGAGAGATATATGCAGTCCTTCCGTGACGAAATGCTTCAGTTTGTTGACGCAGTTATCAACGACAAGGAAGTACCCGCAAACGTTGACGACGGTCTTGCAGCAATTGTTGTTGCACTTGCCGCAAAGAAGAGTGTTGCAGAAGGCAGACCCGTTAAGGTAAGCGAGATTTATTAATTACATAATATACATTAAGGAATGATTTGAAATGAAACTGACAATGGCACAGGCTCTTGTCAAATTCCTCGACAACCAGTACGTCAGCTTTGACGGTGAGGAAAACAAGTTTGTCAAGGGCATTTTCGGTATATTCGGCCACGGCTGTGTAGTCGGTATAGGTCAGGCTCTCGAGCAGGGCGGTCACGACCTTACATATTACCAGGGTCACAACGAGCAGGGTATGGCTCACGCCGCCATGGCTTTTGCAAAGCAGAGCGACAGAAGACAGATTATTGCCTGCACAAGCTCAATCGGCCCCGGCGCACTCAATATGGTTACCGCCTGCGGCACGGCAACAGCAAACAGGATTCCCCTGCTTGTCCTTCCCGGCGACACCTTCGCCTGCCGTCAGCCCGACCCCGTACTTCAGCAGATTGAACAGCCCACAAGCTATGCCACAACGGCTAACGATGCTTTCAAGGCTGTCTGCAAATACTGGGACAGAATTGAAAGACCCGAGCAGCTTATGACAGCCTGTCTCAACGCTATGCGTGTGCTTGCAGACTGGGCTGAAACTGGTGCTGTCTGTCTCGCAATGCCTCAGGACGTTGAGGGTGAGGCTTACGATTACCCCGAGTATTTCTTCCAGAAGAGAGTATGGTACCTTGACCGCAGACCTGCAACACGCAGAGAGATTGATGCGGCGGCTGAGCTTATTGACAAGGCAAAGAAACCTATAATGATTGTCGGCGGCGGTGTGACCTATTCAGGCGCATGGCAGGCAGCACAGTACTTTGCAGAGCGTTTCAACATTCCGATCGGCGAAACGCAGGCCGGCAAGGGTCAGATTCCGTGGGATTGTCCGCTCAACCTCGGCGGTATCGGCGTAACCGGCGGTGCAGCAGCAAATATTATTGCACAGCAGGCTGACCTTATTATTGCAGTCGGCACAAGACTGACAGACTTCACGACCTGCTCAAAGTGGGGATTCAAGAATCCCGACGCTAAAATTGTCAGCATTAACGTAAGCTCCTTCGACGCATTTAAGATGGATGCTGTTTCCGTTATAGCAGACGCTAAAATGGCTCTGCTTGACCTTTCTGCAGCACTTTCTCAGAAATACTACAGAAGCGGCTGGGGCGAAGAGCTTGACGAAGTAAAGAAGTCCTACGTTGAAGAAATGGACAACTGCTATAACCAGGAGCTTTCCGACGGCAGTCTTTCACAGATGAGAGCACTTGGCGAAATCAACAAGCGCATTGCACCCGATGCAATTGCTCTCGGCTCTTCAGGCAGCCTCCCCGGTGATATGCAGAGACTCTGGAGAAGTACCATGCCCAAGACCTACCATATGGAATACGGCTTCTCTTGTATGGGTTACGAGATTTGCGGCGCAGTAGGCGCAAAGCTTGCCGCACCCGATAAAGAAGTTTACGCAATGGTCGGTGACGGCAGCTTCCTTATGCTTCACAGCGAGCTTTACACAGCTATTCAGGAGGGCATTAAGATTAACGTAATGCTCTTTGACAACAGCGGCTGGGGCTGTATTGAAAACCTGCACAACAATCAGGGTACAGACACCTTCGGCACACGCTTTACGGCAAGAAATCCGCTCACGGGTCTGCTTGACGGTCCCATTGTACCGATTGACTTTGCAAAGTGTGCAGAGGGCTACGGCTGTAAGACATACACCGCAACAAACATTGACGAGCTTATTTACGCTATTGAAGATTCCAAGAAGCAGACAGTTTCCACGCTTATCGACATCAAGGTTGCTCACGGCAGTATGAGCGGCGGCTACGAGAGCTGGTGGCGTGTAGGCGTTGCAGAGGTATCAACAAGCGAAAAGGTACAGGCAGCTTACGAAGATATGGCAGCCAACATCAAGCTCGCAAGAGAATATTAATTGAAAGGGTTTTGACAAATGCTTAATAAAGATAAAGTTTCACTTGCAATTGCTCCCATAGCATGGACAAACGACGATCTGCCCGACCTCGGCGCAGAAAACACCTTTGAGCAGTGTGTCAGCGAAATGGCGCTCAGCGGCTTCAAGGGCAGCGAAATCGGCAACAAGTACCCCAAGGACGTTGAGACACTCAAGCACAAGCTTGACGTAAGAGGCCTTCGCATCTGTAACGCATGGTTCTCCTCTCTTCTTCTTTCCGACGGCTACGAGGCAACTATCGAAGCCTTCATCAAGCACAGAGATTTCCTTCACGCACTCGGTGCAAAGGTTATCGGTGCTTCCGAGCAGGGCAACAGCATTCAGGGTAAGCCCGTCAGCATCTTCGGCGAAAAGCCCGTTTACACAGACGAGCAGTGGGCTCTTGTTGCAAAGGGCTTCAACGAAATGGGCAGACTTGCAAAGGAAAAGGGTATGTACTTCACCGTACACCACCACATGGGTACAGGCGTACAGACTGAGGAAGAAATCGACAAGCTTATGGAGCTTACAGACCCCGACCTTGTTTACCTTCTTTACGATACCGGTCACCTTTCATTCTCCGGTGAGGACGCAATCGGCGTACTTAAAAAGTACGTCAACCGTGTAAAGCACGTTCACCTCAAGAGCATCCGCAAGGACGTTATCGAAGAGGCAAAAGCAAAGGGCTACAGCTTCCTTGACGCTGT
>JAZOMP010000180.1:0-12868 GCA_045654045.1 Acutalibacteraceae bacterium | reverse complement strand
CTCCTGCTCACGCAGCTTTGCTTTTCTTGCACGCTCTTTTTCTTTTGCCTTGCGTTCTTTTTCGAGAGCAAGCTCTTTTTCCTTCTTGGCTTTGAGTCTTGCCTTTTCTTTTGCTTTCCTCTCCCTTTCGAGAGCAAGCTCTCTGGCAAGCTTTGCCTTTTCTCTTTCCTTACGGCGTTTTTCGATTTCCTTTTTACGCTGAATTTCTGCCTGTATTTTAGCTTCAATTTCAGCTTTACGCTCGTTTTCAGACTTCAATGCGCGGTCGATAGCCTCATTAATCTTGGTTTCACCGGCAGTCTTCTTTTTATTTGCTCGTTTGAGTTCTTCAATAAAGACTTTGCGTATCTCAACTTCTTCCATATCATAGTTGAGAACAAGCTCCTCAGCAAGACGTTTGAGAAGTTTCGGCTTCACTTTACGCTTCTTAAACTTGCCTTCATCGTATTCCTGCTCACCAACATTCTTCTTGAGCAACATATAGTTAACTGATGCCAGTTTGAACAAATCATTCTTATATTCATCGGTAACCATTTCGTTGGTTTCTTTTGCGGTAATTTCGTAACCTACCTCATCATAAGAGGATATAAACTGCCAAAGACCAAGGCAGGCGCGGAAGTTGGGGTCTTTCTGAATAACGTTAGTACGCATAATCGGAGGACGAACGGGAGTACAGTGAACAAGGTCGCGCATAAATGAGGACGAGCAGAAGCCGTTGACAACACGCTTGATTCGCTCAATTCTTGCAAGAGCACTTACATTTTCATCGCCGGGCTTCATATCTTCGGCACTCATAGTAGCGGTTGTCTGGGTTGCAACCTCTAGCTTGTAAGTAATGGTTTCATTACCCTTCTTGATTTCACTGTTCATTGTTAGTGAGGAACGCTGTTCATCCTGCTCCATATTGAAAAGCACGTTATATCGTGTGTCGATAAAGTGCTGGAGATTTCGAAGTAATGTGAAAATAAAACGGTTTTCGTAAATTTCAAAGCTTTCCTCACGAAAAACGTTAAGAATCTGGCTGGGTGTAACCTTATCGCCATCAACACGGGCAATCATATTAGTGTGCTGTGCAAGGTGTCGCACAGATTCGGCGGTTATTTTTCTTGCACGCTCAATAGGAACGATTTCTTCTTCCTGAACGATGAACTTACGAGGGTTACGGACAATTGTATCAAGTGCAACAGTACATGCCTCAATAGCCTCAACCCACTTTAAATCAATCTTCTTCTCAAAGAAACGATTGAACATAGATATTTCATGCTTGCCACATTCCATAGCTTCAAGCATATTGCCGTAGTAATCGTCACCGTCATAAAGTGACAACGTACCTGCTTTGTATTCATTATAGAGGTCTTCGTATGAAGTTCCCATAACTTATCAATCGCTCCTTAAAATAGACTTTGCGTTTTACGCGGTTGGCTTCCGCCCCGAATCCGAGGCGGAAGACCTGATTTTTTAAAAAATAATTTACATCATCTTCTGGAGTCTTTCGAGGTATTCCTTAGACTCGTTCATGTTGGACTTACCGAAATGCTTGTTAAGATAAGTAATAAGACCAGAAATTTCATCACGGATGAAGGAAAGGTTCAAAGATTCGAACTTACGGAGAATCTTGTGACAAAGAACGAAGTCAAGACCGTCAATTTCAGTACCGCCGCAGCCAACGTATGCGGGAACAAATTCCTGAAGCTGCTTAACAATACGGTTACCGAAAGCAAGTCGGAAGTGTTCAATAACATAGTCGTCAAGCTCAGCAAGCTTACGAAGGCTTTCTTCGGAAACCTTATATTTTTCTTTACACTCTGCGAACATCGATTCGAGGTGCTTATAGCTGAGAGTAAGGTTATCCGTCCAGGGAGCTTCAAAGAACTTACCCTTTGTATTAATGTCAATTGGGATAGCACGGTCATAAACCTTATCAGTAACAGCGAATGTCGAGTCGTCGTTATTGATTGTGCCGATATACCACATATTTTCGGGGAGCTTAAGTTTACCGTCGAAGAGGTGCTTGGGGTCTGTAGGCCATACAGAGGGAACAAGTGAAACAATCCATTCGTCACGGCTGGGCATTTCGAGAATTGAAAGCATTTCAGCGAAATAGTACTCAACACGGGCGATGTTCATTTCGTCGAGAATGGTAAGATAGATTTCCTCTTTATATGTAGCTTGGTAAATCTTCTTGAGAACTTCTGTTTCGTTAAAGCGCTTTGTAAATTCATTGAAGTAACCGAAGAGCTCGGTACGGTCACGCCAGGAAGGCTGAACTGAAGCGATGATAGCATCGTTCTGAAGGAACTTACCGAAGGAGTAAGGCAGTGATGTTTTACCGGTACCAGAAATACCCTGTAAGATAATCAGACGGGTTGAAGCAAACGCTGCAAGGAAAAGACGAAGCGTTCTGTGCTCATAGTAAAGACCCATTCTTGATGCAGCAAAGTTACGGTACATATCAATAATACCGGGAAGTGTGATTTCGTTATTGTAAACGGGAGGCTCATAGCCCTCCATTTCAATATCAACCTGAGTAAGCTTGTAGAAACGGCTATAGTCATCGGCTGTTCTGTCATCTGTACCTTCGGGTGTTACCTCGCCTTCTGCACCTTCGGCAGCAACAGCGGCGGCACCTGATGAGCCGTCAACAGCGGATTCGAGATAGGGATTTTCGCCGGGACGCAGACCGAGCTGTGAAACCTTCATTGCAAGAATCTTATCCTTTTCGATGGAAAGCTTCATAACCTCACGGTTGAGTGTAGCAACTTCGTTGAGAAGCTCCTCCTGGTTGACAACTGTCTTGCGGAAACGGACATATTTTCTTATAAGCAAAGCAATAAGAAGAATGATACCTGCAAGAAGAGCAAGAACAAGTAAGCAGCAAAGTGCACCGAGGATAATACCGCCGACACCAAGAGTGCCTGCATACTCTCTGAAAATTTTTACATACTTGGGAACATTAAAGATATTTGCAACGCCAAGGCCGAAGCCTTTGATTATTCCCCAGAAGCCTTTAACAAAAAGCTGGTCGAGAAAGTCACCTAAAAACTGGAAAATACCGCTCATTTTATAGCCACCTCTATGCTGTATTTTTTAAACTTGGTCGTTATTGTCATCGCCCTGCTGCTCCTGCTTTTCTTCGGCAGCCTTTTGCTGGGCGAGGAATTCGGCAATAATTGCCTTGATTTTGGCTTCTTCCGCCTTTTCTTTTTCTGCCTGCTCAAGCTCTTTTTGCTTTTGCAGATATTCTTCGATAATCTGTTGCTTTCTTGCTTCCTCTTCCTGTTGCTGTCTGAGGTATTCCCTTATGATAGCATCCTTGTCGCTCTGTGCCGCAGGAGGGTAAGACCGCGGCTGAGCGTTTTGATAAACCGGCTGAGGTTGAGTTTTTTTGTCAATTGCAAGAGAGCGAAGATAGCCGAACAACTGCCAGATTACAATAAGGGCAGCGGGCAGAACAATCAACAGCAATACTCCCTGCGAGGTTTCGGCAAAATCAAAGAACTTGCCGAGATTGCTGACACGCTTACCGGTGTATGTGCCGAGTATGCGTGAGGACGGAACCTCTTTTCTGTCCGGCTCCTCGGCATTGTCACCTTTTGTGACGTAGCTGATATAGCCGTTGGTGTTTTTAACCTTGATAACTCTGTGAGTATTTATATACATAGATCCTGTGTTATCGTAGGCAATGAAGGAAATTATATCATCTTCCTTATATTGGTGCGTTTTGTTATAGCGCTTGACCATAATCAGATCGCCTGGAAAGAAGATATCCTCCATTGAATCACTCTGAACGGAGAGGAACGAATAACCGCCGAGGTTTGCAACACCCGTAGAGGATTTTGTAGAGATAATAACCATTGCACAGACAACAATAGAGAAAATGAGAATGATTGAAGAGAGAACATTCATTGCAATATGAAATATTCTGTTGTCTAAAATGCTCTTTTTCTTCATATCGGTTTTCCCTTTTGTGTTTTGTGAGGTTATGTTATGTATTCAAGCTGCTTATTTTATGCAGCGGGAGTTTCGTCTTCACTTACAGAGCCGAAGGAGATTGAAGCTGCAAGGTGCTTAGCGGAAAGCTTTTCACCCGTACAGTCTGTGTCATTACCTTCAATCCAGATACGTACTACGATTGTTTCGGAGCCTGTGTTACCGGGAATGTTGGCAAGCTCAAGAGAGCCTTCGTACTTGTTCTGGTCTGCGGCAGACTGAGTAAGCTCAGTAATTGTCTGAGTTGAGAGAGAAACGAGATTAGCGTTTTCATCTTGTCCATCGATAATGCTATTATTATTTTTATCAATAACAGTTTCGGCAGGGATATCGTTTGAAGTAACAGCTTGTGTGCTGTCGCCTGCCATAGCGAAAATTGTTGTGTTGCCGCCGTAGGTTACGGAGATACGTGCTGCGCTGACAGCCTCGTGACCCTGATCGTTACCCGTAAGAGCAACGTGCATTGTACCCGTAACAGCTTCTGCCGTTGTGGAACGGATTTTGATTGTCATTTCGTTGTAGTCCTTGCCCTTTTCGGGAGTAAGGGAAGCGAAGTAGCCGCCCTGAAGACCGACCTTTGTGAAAGCTGCACCGTCTGCACTGGAAACGGGAGCGTACTTGCCGTCTGCGGCGATGAGCTCGCCTTCGGCGAAATTATCTCTGTCGAGGTAAGCACCCCAAGCTGCTGACTCGCCGCCTTCGGTGACATAAGCCGTACCGGCTGAGCCCTGAATTTCAATGCCGCCGCCTGCTTCAATTACGTCGAAGCCGAGGTCGAACAGCTCTGCGAAGCCACCTACGAGGAACCAGGCGTATGTACCCGATACCATTGTTGTTGCGGCAACGATAAGAACGATGATTGAAAGTCCTATTTTGCGTTTTGCCATTTTGTTTACCCTCTTTACATAAAATTTTTATTTTAGAGCACCGTGCTCATTGAATACAGGAAAGATAGATACAGGAAAGATAGATAATGTATATAATAATATAAATATTTAAGGAATCAGTGATTTAACACCTCTTCCACCGCCTTTTGGCGGTTCCCATTCCCCTCAATGGGAAGGCATTTTACTCTTCTGTGGTTTCAGCTTCGGCTTTTTCTGTCTCCTGCTGTGCGAGGTATTCTGCTATGGCCTGCTTTTTGAGTTCTTCCTCTTTTGCGGCCTGTTCAGCAGCGGCCTTTTCGGCTTCCTGCTGTTTGATGTACTCTTCGACAGCCTTACGCTTGATTTCTTCTTCCTCAGCTGCCTTTGCGGCGGCGGCTTTTTCCGCCTCCTGCTTGGCGATATATTCTTCAACCGCCTTTTTCTTTATATCGTCTTCGGTTGCTTCGGGTTTCTTGGTATCTTCAACGGGCTTCGGCTTTTCCTCCGCCGCCTTTACGGCTTCGGCGGGAGCAGGTGCACCCTGAGCAGCAAGCATTTCTGCAAGAACACGCTGTTTGATTTCTTCCTCCGCATCCTTAACAGCGGCAACAGCCTTTTCCTTCTTTGCATCCATAAGGGTTGAGATAAACTTGAACAGTTCAAAGAAGAAGAAAATTGCAGTCGGGATAACTACGCAGAGCATAAAGCCGAGCTGTGACTGAAGGAAGGAAAGGATTGAGCCGAGGTGAGGAATTGCGGTACCCGTCCACTTTGCAACGATACGCTCGTTAGAAAGATAGTCGATACTCAAATCCTGATTCATATCAATATCAGGAGTATTATCACCTTTAGTTACGTAATATGGTGTATCACCATGAATCCAAATGCCATCAACCACTTCATTTTGATTTGTAGTGTATGTATCAGCAACGATTCTATGAGTTTCAAGGTATTTCTGGTCTTCGTAGTAACGCCAGAAGGTTACGACATCACCAACCTTGTAAGGTTCTTCCCTATTCTCATCAGTAAGTTCAACTATAATGAGTGAGCCCTCGGGAAAGCCTTCTTCACTCATCATTGAGTCGGTGAGGACGTTGAAGACAGCTTTGCCAAAAAGGTTAGGCAGACCCGATTCATCCTTCGTAGAGGACAAAACCATAACCGTCATTAAAATTGAGAAAACAAGAATAATGGTTACAAGGACATTGCCCACGATTTTACCAATCTTTTTCATTAAAAATACCTCGCATTTTCTTGATTTATAGGAACTTGATATTTTTACCGGACATATTTTAGCAATCCTCCGTCACGGCTAACGCCGTGCCACCTCCTTTTGAAAGGGAGGTTTTTACAAAGCAATTTACATCGCTGTTTTTTATGGTTTTTCCTCCTTTTTAAAGAAGGTGCGGAGCAAAAGCGATGCAGAGAATTGTTTTGGTGGAAAACACCTCATTCATATATTTATATCCTAAATATATGAATCAACTGTTTTCGTTTCTCAATTACGAATTACGTATTACGTATTACTAATTAAAAGCCGTTCTTTCACTTACCCCTTGCGGCGCGGTGAACGCACCGCAAGGAATAGGCTCGGCAACTGTCAGCTACCGAAGAAAGTTGTGTTTTAGCTAAATCACAAATTTTTGTTTTGCAAGAGCGGATTACTTACCGCCCCCTGCCTTGGGGGAGAAATTAATTAGGGGATACCGGGTCGGGTCGAACCCGACCCGGTAATATGGAATCAAATTATGCTAAATAATAATTAGCCCTTCATCTGGAAATTGAGAGTTGTTGCACAAGCTGCGGAAGGAAGGTTACCTGCACAAAGCTCATCATTACCCTCTGCCCAAATGTATACTACAACACTCTTTACTGCTCCTGCCTCTGCATCCTGCTGTGTGAATACAAGCTCAACAGATTCAGATGTTGTAGCAGTAACAGCTGTACCAAGAGCATCGTAACTACCACCAGTTGTCTTAGTATCCTTATCAGTCATAATGCTGTTAGCATCAACATCAATACCTTCTGTAAGTGATGTGATAGGCTGATAGGACTTAGCAGTATTGTTAAATACTTTATAGTTTGTGGTGGGTGCTGATGCATCATGAATTGCAGCGTAAACAAAGCCGTAACCAGTATTCATAATTGCAGAACACTGAACAGTACAAGCTGTTGTAGCCTTAACATAAACAGTCATCTTGATGTACTCGTTGTTCTGTGAAGCAGCAGGCTTGAAAATAAGGTCTGTAGAATCCTTAGCCTGATCAATTGAACCAGCTATGAAAGACTGTGTTGAGGGGTTGTAAGAAACAGGTGAAAATGTGTCGGGGTAATAGTTACCATCAATCTTGAAGGCATTATAGTCAATAGAAGTTGTGAAACCTTCATTCTCTTTTGCAGAGATTGTAATGTTACCCTGGCTGTTACCAACTGTTGCAGAAACACCAGTAACCTGAGCCTTTGTACCGGTTGCGAACCATGCGTAGGTGGATGATGTGAGAACAATTGCGGATACCATGAGCATCGCAAGTGCTGCCACGAGTGAACGTTTTTTCATAGTTTTTTCCTCCATTTAAGAGTAGTGTTTTTTTTAGGGATTAGAAACACATTTTATCCAAAGTGTTTTCGACTATTGCGGTTGTTAAAATCAAACTCTTTGACTTGGAACAGGCTTTAATAAGTCTCCCCCAACTTAATCGGCCTTTTCTTTGTCAAGAACCTCAAGGGTCATCTTGAGTTTGACTTCACCTCCCATAATGTCGTTAACACATTCAGGATCTTCGCCTTCCAGCCAGACGACGACAGTATATCTGTCACTTTCGTCTACCTTGAAGTTCTTGCGGGTGTACTGCATAACCATTGTGTCGGATATGAAGTTTTTGTCCGCTTCGAATGTTTCCTTTTTGCCGTTTGTACCGACCTGGGGTTTTGCGTATGTAGTCGGTTTACCGTTTATGAAAACCATAACACGAATTGCTTCGTCTGCACCCTTGTAGGCTGTGACTACTTCAAGACTTGCCAGGTAATCAACCGTTGCATCCTCACCGCCCGGAACGGCTTCGCCGCCGTTGCGTACCGAGAAGGTATAGGCGAGGTAGTTTGTACCGTTGTGGTCGCCGTAGACTTTATCGATATCAGCGTAGCTGTCGTAAACGGGGTCGTCGCCAAGCTCACCGTTTTTGTTGAGCAGCCAGTGCTTCGTGATATTGTCCATATTTTCAACCGCTGAGCCGTAAAGCGTAAGCGTGGGATTTTCAAACTTCTCGTTATCTACAAGCTGGATACCGTAGAGGTTACCCGTCATACTGACGGTAAAGCGGCCTGCGCTGTTGATAACTGATGTACAGGCATAGCCAATACCGAGAAGAAGTATGAGCACGCCGACGATGATAGCCAGAATTCTGATTAACCAGTTTCTTTTATAGACCGTTTCGGCGGTTGTGTTAACGTCGTACTTTTCCATACCGTCCGGAGTAAGCGCCGGAATATACGGACCGGTTGCGCCTTCTACGAAGCCGTTGCTAACGGGCTGTTCGGGCTGAGCCGTTTCTTTTTTCTTTCTTGCCATAAATTTATCAACTCCGATTATTGGGTGATGAATTATTTTAATGGGACGCCGTCCCCTACTAATGGTTATTTGATTTTTTTCTCATCCCAGAGGTCTGTGCAGTAATTTTTACCTTTGAGCCTGCGCACACCCATTTTTGTGAGAAGCGCTGCAAGCTCAGGAGTGTCGACACCATCGGCAATTGTTTTGACGCCTAGCTTCTTGGCAAAATCCACAAGGCCCTGGACAACTATTCTCGGTCTGTCCTCATCCTCGTAAAGTTCGGGATTGATAGGCTCTATCATCTTGCGGTTGATTCCTATGTAGTCGACCTCGTACTGTGAGAGGTTTGACATTGAGGTATATTCAACGCCGAGGTCATCGATTGTAAACATTGCACCCTGCTCACGCATTTCGGCGATATTCTTTTTGACCTGCTCGCTTTCTGTGCTGTAGATGTTTTCCGAAATGTTGAAGCAGAACTTGTCAGCCTCAACTTCCTTCTTTTCGAGGATTTTCATAATCTGTTTGCAGAAGTAGGGCTTTGCAAGATATTTGACCGAAAGGTCGAGGATGAAGCTATTGATGCTTGCATCTCTTGCGTCGGCTCTTTTGAGAACGTCGCAGCACTCTTCAACGGCCCAGCGGTTAATCTCGCAGATGCGGTTGCTTTTTTCTGCAACGGGGGTGTAATACTCGGGAAGCATAACACCCATCTTGCTGTCGTTGATTACTACTGTAGCGGCATAATCGAGAGCCATATTGAGGTTGTTGTCAAACACAGGCTCAAACATAAGCACCATGGGACGTATGCGTCTGCCGCCCGTGGACTTTTTAGCCTGAGTTTCGCCCTGCTGAGCGGAAAGAGTTTTGTTTTCTTCCATTTGTAGCCCGACCCCTTAAAAAGAATTTATCTATATATAATTATTATATATAATGAAATAATAATACACACTACAGATTTTATCACTATATGTTATTTTTGTCAACGGGAAAACAGGGTATTTCTTTACTTTTTTGTAACTTTATGCAATTGACATAAATCAGTTGATTTAGTCTGTTGAATTTGCACAAAGCAGCAATTTATATGCCGTCATAATTAACAACACTTTAATTAAAACAACAAAAAAGCTGCGTTCGACCGAAACCGAACGCAGCATAATAAATGATAAGCAAATTCATAAAATTTTATTCTTTTGAATTTTTTACAGCTTCTTCAAAAGCATCCTTCTCCCACCACATACGCATAGAGGAGATAAACTCCGGCCTGTCCGAAACAATACCGTCTGCACCGAACTTCATCGCCTTAACGGTTGCGTAAACATCACTGCCGCAATCTACCCAGACAAGCAGACCTTCCTCACTTGCTTTTTTTGCAAGAGAGCTGTTGAAAGCATCGCCGGTGCAAAGGATACCGTCTGCACCCGAAGCACGGATTTCAGCGAGACTTAAGCGATTTTCGCCGTTATAATCGCAGAGCACTTTAGTCTGCGGAAAGAATCCCTTAACGTAAGAAACAGCATTTTCATGAACACCGGTTATTACGGATTTCGTCACCATACCGCGACTTACAAGCACAGCATTTATATAACTCATACGGCTGTATTCACTCAGCTCTATAACAACGCCGCAGTCCTCGTATTCTTCGCTGAGCTGCTCTGCCACACGGCTGAGACGCACGGAATTTTCCTCGTCAAATGAGGTGAACCCTTCCGCAAGAACAACCTCATTTTCGGGCGTTACGGCAACCTTCAGCTCGATAAAACCCGTCGCATAGTCAATCTGGTTGCGTGCGCCGAGAAAGGTATCGCAGGGATAATCATCCGTACCCGAAGCGACGGCAACGGGCATAATTATATTATTACCGCCCGCATCCTGCTCAAAAGGCACAGACGCCAGATACTGATTAATATTCTGCCGTTGGAAAAATGTGACCTCATCGCCGCCCTTATACACAAATAAGAGCAGGCAAAGCACAAGCAGACCTACGGCACTGCCAAAACAAATCAACGCTTTTTTCAGCAAAATAATTGCCTCCGATTATCACTTGAGCTGTTCGGAAATAAGCTGAGTTATACCCATAAGCTCCATATATTTTTCTTCAATTTCCTCAACAAGCTTGAACTGAGTTCTGCAACGGTCAAGGTTATGCTCGGGACGGCTGATCCTGAAATACACATCACCGTTGAGGTAGTCGGTAAGGAAACGAATACCGCACTCAAGCGTCATAAGCTTAACGGAGAAAGGAAGATAATAAACCTCCGCAGGAGTAAGACTGTCACCGGCTGAAGAGAGATAACCCTCGGTATAGCTGCGATAAATTTCGGCGTTGAATCTGACCTTTGAAAGATCTTTTTCATCCTCATCTGCGGTATTGCCTGCAAAACGAAGGCTATCACCGAAATCATAAAGAGAAAGACCGGGCATAACCGTATCAAGGTCGATAACGCAGATTCCTTCACCCGTTTTTTTATCGAACAGAACGTTGTTGAGTTTAGTATCGTTGTGGGTTACACGAAGCGGAAGCTCGCCTTTTTCGAGCAGATCGAGAAGAACAGAACAATCCTTCTTTCTTGCCTTGACAAATTCAATTTCCTTTGTTACTTCTGCAACTCTGCCAGCCTTATCCTCTTCAACAGCCTTTATAAAGTCGTTGTATCGGGACACGGTATTATGGAAATTTGGTATCGTTTCACAAAGCTCCTCAGCAGGATAATCCGCAAGAAGCTTCTGGAAGTTACCGAAGGTTTTGCCGGCCTTACGGCAGATTTCGGTATTGTCGGGGAAATTATAGCTGACGGTGTTTATAATGTAGTTTATAACACGCCAGTATCTTCCGGCTTTGTCAAGATAATACGGCTTACCGTCCTTGGTATAGTAAACCTTAATAGACTCTCTGAGCGGATTGCCGCCGGCCTCTATAACCTTGTTACGAACGAAATCCGTAACGCCTACGTAGTTTTTCATAAGACAGTCCGGATCCTTGAAAACGGCAGTATTTATCTGCTGAAGGACATAGGATTTCTCGCAGCCATTGTAATCGAAATTAAGAACGTAGGTATTGTTGATATGACCGTTGTTAAGAATATCAAAATCATAGTAGTCACCCTTGAAATTATACTGTGACTTAATCTCCTCAATATCAAAAAGATTGGAAACCATAATAATTTTCCTTTCAATTAAATTAAATTGTCAACTGTTCTTCTGAAAGCTCGCCCAGAGCTGATCAAAAGTAAGACCGGTTTCATTCTTCCAGAATTCTTCTTTATACGATCCGTCCTGCAATGCTCTGTTGAGGCGGTAAACAAAGTCTGTGTCTGTTGTAGAGTTTATCCACTTGAGGAAGGCTGCGCCGTGAACATCGCCTTCTTCATAAGAAACGCCCTCGTAAGAGGTTGCGACAAACCAGTTCTTGTCTTCATAAGTACTGCGGAACTGGTCACGGACATAGGCTCCGATAGAGCTCTTAACCCATGCAGGCGCAGAAGAAGTATAGTTCTGCATAGTAGCCATAAGCGCAGGAATTATACTGTCGAAATCATCCGGATTATCGACAAACCAGTTGGGGTTGATATATATTTTCTTGCCGGAGGCGTAGTTTGCACCCTTGCCGGAATAAGCAGCATCTATGTAAATAGTTATTTTTGGCGTTGTATATTCCGTACCGTATTTGCCGTAAAGCCTGCTGTAGGTTCTGTATACGATATCTTCAAGCTTATCATAAACACCGGGAGGAAGAAGGTTTTCATCGCCCTCGAAGATATAATATCTGCTTCTGGGCTCGGTTGTAGCAACTTCCTGCTTGATTTCGCCCTTTGCAAGCTCATCGTAATACGAACGAAGCTCTTCAAAGCTCGTTGTACTTACAGGCTCGAGTTGCTGATTGTTATCGCCACCGCAACCGGCAAGCATACATGACACAGCCAGAGTGAGAGCGCAAACGGCAAGAATAGGTTTTTTCATAAAATGACACCTCGAGTAAATTTGCTTTATATCGCGGAATATCCTGCACCACCGTTTGAGTGATGCAGGATTAATTATTTTATTAGAGATTTTCTTCGGGAGAAGGAGTGTGCGGACACTCGATTTCGGGCAGCCTATAAAGCGGCTTTGCCCAACGGACAGCATTGGTGATTATACGCTGAACTTCAGGAATAAAGAAGGTGGGATTGCTTTCATGGCCGGGCTGGAAATAGAATATTCTGCCGAGTCCCTTGCTCCAGCAGCAACCTGAGCGGAATACCTCACCACCCTTAAACCAACCCAGGAATATAAGCTCGTCAGGAGTGGGAATATCAAAACGCTCGCCGTACATTTCCTCTTCGGGAATTTCAAAGTAATGACCTATACCCTGAGCAATCGGGTGAGAGGGCATAATATTCCATACACGCTCTCTGTCACCCTCGCGCCAGCAGAGAGAGCAGGTTGTACCCATAAGACGGGTGAAGGGCTTTGAAAAGGGCCC
>JAZOMP010000179.1:0-3789 GCA_045654045.1 Acutalibacteraceae bacterium | reverse complement strand
TGTTGTTTCGTATCCGAGCTGTTCAAACAGACTTGCGGCATAAACAGCAGTTTTAAGTGCTTCGCCGACAATGTGAGGAGCATTGAAAAGACCCATAAACATACTTCTTGTCTGACCGAGTGAGGGTCCGACTTCTCTGCCGAGACCGGGCACAGTCATACGGTAGGCACATTTTTCAACAAGGTCTGCCCTGCCAGAAATGTAACCGCCGCACTTGGCAATGCCGCCGCCGGGGTTTTTGATAAGTGAGCCTGCAATTATATCTGCACCGTGCGAAACCGGTTCAGTACGCTCGACAAACTCACCGTAGCAGTTATCTACCATAATTACCGCATCGCTCTTATTTTTAACGATTTTTGCAATTTTTTCAATATCCTCAACACCAAGGCTGGGTCTTAACAAATAGCCCCTTGAGCGCTGAATATATACCATTGCGATTTTCTCATCAAGGGCTTTTTCTATCCCCTCATAATCAACGGTACCGTCGGGCAGTAAATCCACCTGCTTGTATGTAACGCCGAAATCCTTGAGCGAGCCCATGCCGCTGCCGGAAAGACCGATTACGGAATGGATGGTGTCATACGGTGTACCGGTAACGCAAAGCATAGTGTCACCCGGACGAAGCATACCGAAAAGGGCTATACCGAGGGTATGTGTGCCGCAGGTCATACTGTGGCGTATAAGAGAATCCTCAGCACCAAGGCTGTCGGAAAGCACCTGGTCAAGCACGTCCCTGCCTCTGTCGCCGTAGCCGTAGCCTGTTGATTCGGTGAAATGACTTTCGTTCACGCTGTTTTTGACAAAGGCGGCAAGCACCTTTTCCTGATTGTAAGCCCTTACAGCATCAATTTCGGCAAAGGAAGCCGAAGCCGCCTCCAATGCCTTTTGTGATGCTTTTGCTATTATATCGTCAACTTTAAAAAAACTGTTCATTTTATGTTTTACCTACTTAAATTTATGCTTTTACTTCTGCCCATACGTCAACGCTCTTGAAGCCTAAATTCTGATAAAATCCATTGAGATAAGGCAGGCAGCGGAGATATACTGTTTTTGATTCGAATGAATTTATAAGGTCGGTTGCAAGACCCTGCTTTCTGTAATCTTTATGAGTTGCAACAGCACCGAGCAAGGCTCTGTCGCCGTCTACATGAAGCAAGGAAGCGGTTGAAATAATTTTACCGTCTTTTCTGATAAAGCGCATATCGGCAGTGCCCTTATTGATTCTGTGGCTTATATCAGCAAACCACTCTTCAAACTCTCCCTTGATTTCGAGCAAGTCAAAGAGCTCCTCGTAATCCGCTTTCTTTTCGGGCTTTTCGTATTCGCATCCGTTTGCTTCAATAGCATCTCTGCGCCATACCTGACCACAGGCACAGGCAAAAAGTTCAAGGCTTACAACATCCCTTGCACGGCAGAGGATATTGGTATAGCCTATTGTTTTTATGAATTCGGCAAGCTCCTCGTAATCTGCACGAAGAGTTGACCAGATAACGATTTCACCGCCGTGGGAGCAGATACCTGCCGTCATTTCGTCACCGACAATCTGCATCCAGCTGCGGCATATATCCAGCTCCGGAGGATAAGCCGTAACGAGAGAAGCAACGGTAAGACCGAAGCTATCCGTTGAAAACTCCCTGAGAAGCTCTGCTTCCTCTGCATTTTCTATCATTTTAAGCATTGGCAAATTCCTCCGCAATTGTTTTTACTGCCTTTGACATTTCAGCAATATCGTCCTTATGGATAACACATGAGGGCGAATGGAGATAACGTGTTGCAAAGGAAACAGTAAGCGTTTTCACACCGCCGCGGTTTGTCTTGATGCTTCTTGCATCGTTACCGCCCGCAACAACGGTTTTGGTCTGGATTTTAAAGCTCTTCTCTTTTGCAAGGTCATTGGCTTTTTTATACAGTTCCGGTGAATATACCGTACCTGCATCCATAAAGGGCACAACCGCACCGTAACCGAGCTTACAGACCTGCTTTTCACCGCTTACACCGGAAATATCTGCGGCCGTTGTGGTTTCGACAACTACTGCATAATCGGGCTCAACGGCAAAGGCGGCACAGCCTGCGCCCCTGCAGCCGACTTCTTCCTGCACGGTGAAGGCAAAATACGTGTCATACTCAACACCGCTGATTATCATATCAAGCAAAACTGCACAGCCTGCTCTGTCGTCAAGCGCCTTGCCCTTGAGCATTGAGCCGAATTCAACTGTTTCGCTTTCAAAAACTATTTTATCGCCGGGAGAAACAAGGCCTTCAAGCTCCTTGTCACTTTCGGCACCGACGTCAATGTAAAGCTCGTCCGCCTTCTTGGGGTATTTCTGCTCATCGTCTCCCCTGCGAAGGTGGATGGGAGTTACACCTATAACACCCGTAAGCTCCTTTTCGCCTACCTTAACACGTCTGCCGAGCTGTACGGCAGTTTCAATACCGCCGACATTGGCAAACTTAATAAATCCGTCGGAATTAACGTAGGTTACTATCATACCGACTTCGTCCATATGAGCCGCAAGCATAACCTTATTTTTCGGTTTGTTTTTACCCTTCACAAAAACAATAAGGTTGCCCATAGCGTCAACAGAGTATTCTGCCGTTTCAGGAAGGCGTGAGATAATATAATCTCTTACAATATCCTCTCTGCCCGATATACCGCTGAGTGAGGAAAGCGCTTTAATCATTTCAAGCATTTTATTTACCCTCCCTTGCAAGTATATATGCCGCCATAAGCTGAGCCGTACTTTCTATATCCCTGAGGTCAACAACCTCTGACTGAGTGTGCATATTGCGCTGAGGAATTGAGAGCAGAGCCATTTTTGTGCCCCTGCCTGCGGTTACCATATCGTCGGCATTGGTGCCCGTTGAAGAGCCCATAACCTCGACCTGGTAAGCGATACCTTTTTCTTTTGCAAGTGCTTCGAGCTTACGTGAAAGCTCAAAATTGAGTGAAGGCGCATAGCCTATCATAGTGCCCTTGCCAAGCTCTGCACGCACGGTATCCTTAATACCGGGTGCTTTTGCAAAGCTGACGTCAACTGCTATAGCCTCATCTGGCATAGCGTTAAAGCTGCCGGATTTTGCCGCCGCACTACCTGTTTCCTCACAGGAAGAGAACATTACGGCTATCGGCAGGGATTTAACCTTTTCGCCTAAGATTTCAAGACAGCGCAGAATTGCGGCAACACCGCTTCTGTCATCAAGAGCGGCACCGCACACACGCTCGCCGAGCATTCTTTCAATATCGCCGCGCATTGTTACTCTGTCGCCGATGCTGATGATTTTTTCGGCTTCCTCCTTAGACATACCCGTATCAATTGCTATATCGGCAATTTCGGGTGCTTTACCATCCGCTCCCTTGGAAAGATGAGGCGGTGTTGAAATTATAACCCCGTAAACAGCCTCTTTACCGTGGACGGTAACTTCTGCCGCCGCAAGGACTATCGGGTCTATACCGCCTACCCTTGCAACCTTGAGAAACCCTTTTTCATCAATTGCCGTAACAGCAAAACCTATACGGTCAAGGTGTGCATCGAGCAGAATTTTACTGCCCATAACGCCCGTGTCACCCGTAACGTTTCCGAGTGTATCCACAGTCACGGGCATATATCTGCCAAGATACTCTGCGGCAACCTTTGCTGCGGCTGTTTCGTCGCCCGAGGTACCGTTTGCCTCGCACAGAGCTTTGAGCATATCAAAAAGTTCCATATTAATTCTCCTGATAAAAACGATAAAAAGGGCGGATTTTCCGCCCATAAGTTTTTTAGATTACGTTTACGCCGCCGACAGGTC
>JAZOMP010000178.1:0-18297 GCA_045654045.1 Acutalibacteraceae bacterium | reverse complement strand
TTTTCTTTGCCGAGCATATCCGCAATTTTTCCTATCTGCGTGTCCATACCCGTTGCGGTAACTATTGCCTTGCCGTGTCCCGTGAGTACGGTAGTTGAAGCAAAAACGCAGTTTTTTCTTTCGGCAACGGGTGTGTCCTTTTCTGATTTTACAAAGGCGTTTTTGCTTGCGGGCAGAGCTTCGCCCGTCAGAGCGCTTTCGTCACAGCTTATTTCAACGCTCTCGATAAGCCTTGCGTCGGCAGGTACTCTGTCACCTGCCGTAAGCAGAATTATATCGCCCGCAACAACCTGCGTGGCAGGGATTTTATTGAGCTTTCCGTCACGGATAACGGTTGCATCGGGTGCGGAAAGCTCCTTTAATTTTTCAATTGCGTGCTCTGCCTTTGCTTCCTGAATAACGCCGACAACGGCATTGACTATAACAATTCCGACTATGATTATCGGGTCTATGTAACTGCCGTTTTCCTCGGCATAAGCCGTAAAAAAAGAAATAACGGCGGCAATAATCAGAGTTATTACCATAGGGTCACTCAGTTGTGCCAGAAACTTTAAAACGATATTGCCGTTTTTCTTTTCCTTAAGTCTGTTTTCGCCGTTTTCCTCAAGCCGCATTTTTGCCTGCGAGCGTGTAAGACCGCTTTGTATATCAACAACTAAGCTTTTAGCGGTTTGCGGTATATCCGCACAATAAAAATCCATATTCTTTCCCCTTCAAAATATACTGGTTAAGTATATGAAGAAGAGAAAGAATTTATGGCAGAACGGAAATTTAATGAATAATTATAATGGGTGAGGGCGAAGCCCTCCCACAATTTTGCGTTTTGCATTTTGCACTTTGCATTTAAAAACAGCTTACCCGAAATCGGATAAGCTGTTAAAGTTTATTTTGCTTCTCTTTCTGCCGAATAGTTTACGTCAAGTGATTTTTTGAACAGCATATAGTCGTAAGACGGTCTCCAGCTGTCGCCGGTCTGCACATTTGCTTTAAAGTCGTCTTCGCTTCTGGCAACGTTGATAACCGTTACACCGCGAAGCTCGCCGTCAGACTTATAGCAGGTGTCCCAGAATGCGTGGTGACCGATGAAGGTAACGCTTTCGGGAATATAGACGTAAGTCATAGCCTGGTTGTAGCTGAAGCAGTCCGAGCCGATATACTCAAGACCCTCGGGCAGTGAGAGATAAACATCACCGAGTGCCTCTTCACCCGTGAAATGCGTGTCGGTGTTTTCACCCTTGTAGGTGTATATGCCTGCAAGCCTCGGGATTTCAAAAAAGCCAAGTGTTTCAATGGTTTTCACACCTTCGGGTATGTAAACGTCGGTCATATTCGCGTAGTTGAAGGCGAGCTGTCCGATAGTTTCAACGCTTGATGGTATGACGTAGGTGAGAACGTCTTTTTTGTACTGTGCAAAATTTTCTGCGTCCTCTGCCGGCTCAATTCTGTAGCCGTTTTCGTCGTACTCGGCGTAGCCGTATTTTTCGGCACGCCAGGTGTCGTGGTCGCACGGTACGCATATAAGGGTTTTCATATCCTTGCTGTAGAGTACGCCGTCAATATCGCAGTAGTTGGGGTTAGCTTCGTCAACCTCAATTCTCTGCAGTGCCCAGCAGGAGTAAAATGCCTTCGGGTCAACGCTTGTAACCTCTGCACCGATGTTGATTACCTGAATTTTTTCATCGCAGTTGAGTGCGTAGGCACGAACGGAAGTAACCTTTTTGTTCTCGTCCTTGTTTACGATGAAATTCGTGTTCATATCGGGGTTTTCCCTGTCATAGGAAAGGCTTGAAACGTAGTCGATGTCGAGCACGGTCATATAGCCCGTATTGCTGTACTTTGAAAGCTCGTAGGTAACCTCGGTGCCGTTGGTAAGCTCCTTGTATTCGAAGGTGTCCTTTTGTACGGTGCGTACGCTGAAATACATTGAAAGCGAAATGGCAACAATAATTACGAGCGCAAAAATAATTTTCTTGAGCGTGTAATATTTGTAGGGCTTGTTGATGTGCGGTGCGGCAAGACCCTCTACCCTGTAGGTCCAAATTTCGTCCTCGGGTATATCAAGGTGAGCTTCGATATTCTGGTTGTTCATCTTCTTTTCTTTTTTGCTCATTCTTTACGCACCCCCTTAACCCAGATAACCGCCGGAAACGGTTTCGCCCGCTTCTTTGGCTTTCTTTTCGGTTACTTCTGCACGGCGCTTGAGAACTTCCATAACCAGATTCTGCTTTTTGCTGTCGTAATCCCAGAAAAGGTAGGGGATAGTCATAAGCGTAAAGCCTATAACGTCAACAATAATCGGTATTACTATAATGCTTCTTCTCGATGCATCAATGAACAGTACGTCCCAGTTTGAGTTGAAGCCGTAGGCAAGAAGCATAAGCGGAATAAGCAGACCGACAAAGGAAACAATCGGACCTGTAAACCAGCCGAAAACGCCTGCAAAGCTTTCAAGGCGTTCGCCTGAAAGGTACATCTGGTAGTCGCCAATACGGACGTCCATATCGTGACCGGCTGTTGTGGGAACGGTCTTTGTCATTTCCATAAAGAACATAACTACGATACAGATTGTGCCGCAAAGGGTCAGGTTGTCACCGCAGAACCACATTGCCGCCGCAATTATTGCGTAGCCTACGGCACGGGTGAGCTGGTAGAATATCATAATCTGCTTGTAGGAGAAACGCTTGAGGAAGTAGGGCGAAAGGAAATCGGGCGGAGTACCTGCAAAGGAAATAAGAATTGTAATAAGGCTATAGGGCAGACCGCTTAAACGGAAGGTGTAGAAATAGATAATCGTTACAAACGGCAGCATACCGTTGCCAAGCGAATCTATAAGCGCAACAACGTTCTTTATAAGCAGATACTTGTTTTTGAGTACGCCGAACATACCGTCCCAGAACTTGATCTGTACCTTTTTCTCAACGGGCGGCTGGGGAATACGCTCCTTGATTTTGCCTGCAAACGCCATTGTGAAGCCTGCAAGTACGGTGAAGGTTATCGGAATAACGTAGCGGTAAACGTTTATATCTGCCCACTCGTAACGAAGCGCACCGATAACGGCGGGAATGATTATGCCGACAATCGTGTGGAAGAAGTGGGAAATTTTTACGGGATAGCTGCGCACGTAAATTCTTTCCTGTAAGTTGGGGCTGATGCTCTTTGTACAGATTTCCATATTGTTTGCAAAGCCGAAAACGTTGTAGGTTGCAAACATAAGGTTAGCTACCCATACACGGGTTGCAACGTCGGGAATGTTGTAAACGGGAAGCCAGCCGATAAGGAATACCATTACGCACTTGGGCACAACGTCGCAGTAAAGCGAATACTTGTAGCGACCGTATTTGGGCAGCAGCTTTTTGCGCCAGAATATGTTTCGCGCGCCTACCCAGCCGGTATACAGGAAATGTGTACCGAAGGTTTTGAAGCACGCCGTCGCGTTCATACCCTCAAGACCGTTGAGGTAGGTGATAAACGAGCTCGTCGGGTCGAAAAGCCGGGAGTAGTCGAACAGTATTGTTGATATGCCGAAAAGTGCCATCAGTCCGTAAACAAAATAGAATTTCTTTTCGGTCTTTTTCGGTAGAAAGCCGAGGTTGTCACACACAAACCACCACATCAGCGCCGAAATATATCCAAGCGGCATATTCAGAATACTGATTACCGAGAAGGTGAGGTAGGGGAGCTTGTAGTGGTGCATTATAAGGTAACACGCAGAGGCAAAGCCTATGTACTCAAGAATTTTAGAGCCTGCGTAGTTACTGCCTACGGCAAAAACAACGTCCTTGTATTCCTTGTACGGAACGTACTTGCCGGGGGCGGGCGTGTTCCAATGGTCCTTGATTTCGGTGAAAAGAGCTTTCACCTTGCCAAGGTTCAGGTTAGCCATTTTTGTTCCTCCTTGCAGAATTTATAACAAACATTTTAACATATTTTAAGGGTTGTGTAAAGGTGATTTTGTATAAATATACAAATTGCATTTTATATTTAAATATGCTATTATATATATCCGTATTTAGGGATTATTTTCTATAAAAGTGATTATTTGCCGTTATTGTGGGCAGATTTTCAATAGAAGGAGGGTGCAAAAATGACACCGAATGAGCTTTACGAAAACATTGTAAAGGTTCTTGACGACAAAAAGGCGGAGGACCTTGCCGTTCTCGACACGGGTGACCTTACCGTTGTCGGCGAATATTTTGTTATTGCAACGGGTAACTCAAGCACACACGTCAAGTCTCTTGCGGACGACGTTGAATACGAGCTGCAGCAGCTTGGCGTTGAGCCCGACCATATCGAGGGCAGGGCTACGGGCTGGATTCTTCTCGACTACGGCTCAGTGCTTGTTCACGTTTTCACACGTGACAACAGAGATTACTATAACCTCGACCATCTGTGGGCAGATGCAAAGCGTGTCGATATTTCAGACCTCGTAACCGAATAATAAATTGCTTTAAGCAAAGGATTGATAAATTATGGCTAAGAATTACGATTTTAAAGCTGCCGAGCTCAAATGGCAGGACAAGTGGGAAAACGCAGGCGTTTTCAAGGCAAAGGACGGCTCCGAAAAGGAAAAGTTCTACGCTCTTGTTGAGTTCCCGTACCCCAGCGGTGCAGGTATGCACGTCGGTCACATCAAGGCTTATTCAGGTCTTGAGGTTGTTTCCCGTAAACGCAGAATGGAGGGCTACAACGTTCTCTTCCCCATCGGCTTCGACGCATACGGTCTGCCGACTGAAAACTACGCTATCAAAACAGGTATCCACCCCAGACAGGTTACCGACAACAATATTGCAAAGTTCACTTCACAGCTCAAACGTGTCGGTTTCTCCTTCGATTGGGACAGAGTAATCGACACCACTGAAGAGGGCTACTACAAGTGGACACAGTGGATTTTCCTCAAAATGTTTGAAAACGGTCTTGCCTTCCGTGACAAGACTCTCGTTAACTACTGCCCCTCCTGTAAGGTTGTTCTTTCAAACGAGGACTCACAGGGCGGCAAGTGCGATATCTGCCACAGCGATATCGTTCAGAAATCCAAGGATGTCTGGTACCTTCGTATCACCGAGTATGCCGACAAGCTCCTCGAGGGTCTTAACGAGGTTGACTACCTTCCCAACGTCAAGCTTCAGCAGGAAAACTGGATCGGCAAGTCAACGGGTGCGTTCGTAAACTTTACGGTTAAGGATACGGACGAAACACTCCGCATCTACACAACCCGTCCCGATACACTCTTCGGTGTAACCTTTATGGTTATGGCTCCCGAGCATCCTATGCTCGACAAGTACAGCGCAATGATAAAGAACTTTGCAGAGGTTGAAAACTACCGTGCAGAGTGCGCAAAGAAGACAGAGTTTGAGCGTACACAGCTTGTCAAGGACAAGACGGGCGTCAAGCTCGACGGCTTTGTCGGTATCAACCCCGTAAACGGCAAGGAAATCCCGATTTTCATTTCCGACTACGTTATGATGGGCTACGGTACGGGCGCTATTATGGCTGTTCCCGCACACGACCAGCGTGACTACGACTTCGCAAAGAAGTTCGGCATTGATAACATTGAGGTTATCAAGGGCGGTGACATTTCCGTTGAAGCTTACACAGGCGACGGTGAAATGGTCAACTCTGACTACCTCAACGGCTATACGGACAAGAAGTCCTCTATTGAGCGCGTGCTCGTTGAGCTTGAAAAGCAGGGCATTGGCGAAAAGGGCGTTCAGTACAAGATGAAGGACTGGGCATTCAACCGTCAGCGCTACTGGGGCGAGCCTATCCCGATTGTTCACTGTGACAAGTGCGGTATGGTTGCCGTTCCCTACGAAGAGCTTCCGCTTAAGCTCCCCAAGGTTGAAAACTTTGAGCCCGGTCAGGACGGCGAAAGCCCCCTTGCAAAGATTGATTCATATGTAAACTGCACCTGCCCCAAGTGCGGCGGCGCAGCAAAGCGAGAGACCGACACCATGCCCCAGTGGGCAGGCTCGTCCTGGTACTTCCTTCGTTATATCGACCCCCACAACACCGAGCGCTTTGCCGATATGGAAAAGCTTAAGTACTGGGGTCAGGTTGACTGGTACAACGGCGGTATGGAGCACGTAACCCGTCACCTTATCTACTCACGTTTCTGGCACAAGTTCCTTTACGACCTCGGCGAGGTTCCGACAGCAGAGCCTTACGCAAAGCGTACCGCACAGGGTCTTATCCTCGGCCCCGACGGTGTAAAGATGTCCAAGTCCCGCGGTAATGTTATCGACCCCAACGACGTTGTTGAGGTCTTCGGCGCAGACGTTCTTCGTACCTACGTTCTCTTTATGGGCGACTACGAAAAGGCAGCTCCCTGGTCAGAGGACAGCGTTAAGGGCTGCAAGAGATTCATCGACAGAGTCTGGAATCTCCAGTCAATCCTCACAGACGGTGACGAGTATTCCAAGAAGCTCGAATCCGCCTTCCACAGAACAATAAAGAAGGTTTCTTCCGATATTGAAACCCTTAAATACAATACGGCTATTGCCGCTCTTATGACCCTGCTCAACGAAATTTACGATGCAGGCGTAGTCACACGCAAAGAACTCAAGACCTTTGTAACTCTTCTCAATCCCTTTGCTCCCCACGTAACAGAGGAAATCAACGAGGCTCTTGGCGAAGATATGCTTGCCTGCGGCGAGTGGCCGACTTATGACGAGGCAAAGTGTGTTGACAACGAAATCGAAATCGTTGTTCAGATTAACGGTAAAATCCGTGCAAAGATGATGGTTGCTACAGACATTGAAGCAGCAGACGCAATTGCCCTTGCAAAGGCAGATGAAAAAATTGCCGCAGAAATTGCAGGCAAGAATATCGTCAAGGAGCTCTACGTCAAAGGTAAGCTTGTAAATATTGTTGCAAAGTAAGTAATTGAAAAAGAGGTAAAGAAAAATGGCATGTAACGGAGATTGCTCGAGCTGTTCATCCAACTGCGACAGCAAAAAGCAGGCACAGGATATGCGCCTGCCCCAGAATCAGTTCAGTAACGTAAAAAAGGTTATCGGTGTTGTAAGCGGTAAGGGCGGTGTTGGTAAATCCCTCGTCACTTCTCTTCTCGCTTCTGCTTTCCAGACTATGGGCAAGCAGTCCGCAATTCTTGATGCGGATATTACCGGCCCGTCAATTCCCAAGGCATTCGGCGTAAAGAGTGCAATTGAGCAGAGCGAAATGGGCCTTATCCCTGCCGAAAGCAAGACAGGTATCAGGCTTATGTCCGTTAACCTTCTTCTTGAAAAAGAGGATGCACCCGTTGTCTGGAGAGGTCCTGTTATTTCGGGCGTTATCCAGCAGTTCTGGAAGGATGTTGCCTGGGGCGAGGTTGACTATATGTTTGTCGATATGCCTCCCGGTACGGGTGACGTTCCGCTTACCGTTTTCCAGTACCTTCCCATTGACGGTATCGTTGTTGTAACAACTCCGCAGGACCTTGTTACAATGATAGTCAAGAAGGCTTACAATATGGCAAACCTTATGAACGTTCCGATTATCGGTCTTGTTGAAAATATGAGCTACTTCGAGTGCCCCGACTGCGGCAAGAAGCACTCCGTTTTCGGTGAAAGCAAGATTGAAGAGGTCTCAAAGGAGCTTGGTCTGCCCGTGCTTGCCCGTCTTCCCATCAACCCCAGAACCGCAAATCTTGTGGACAGCGGTGCTGTTGAGCTTGCAGGCGAGGACGATATAAAATCTGCTGTTGACGGCATAGTAAAATATTTTGGCGAATAATTTTATTCAGATAAACAAATAAGGAGAACGCAATGAAAAAAACAGGAATTTTCACAAAGGCACTTTCCCTTCTTCTTGTTGTGCTGACGCTGGGTTATATTATGTCCGTCGGTGCTTTTGCCGCAGACGCAAAAACCTCTGCAAAGAGTACGACTCACGCACTTGTTCTCACAAGTGAAGCAACTTCCGTTGCTATCGGAAAAACAGTTCAGCTGACCGCAAAGGTTTCAAACGTTGACAAGCAGCCCACTATTACCTGGACCAGCTCTGACACCTCTGTTGCAACCGTTGATTCAAACGGTGCAGTAAAGGGTAAAAGCGTTGGCAAGGCAATCATCAAGGCAAGTGCCAAGGTTGGCGGTAAGACGGTAACGGGCGAATTTGCAATCAGCGTTACCAAGAACGAAAAGTTCATCCAGAACTATCTTGAAAACCATCAGATTCTCAGCTACCAGTACAGCTACGTTGACGATTACTACTACACCAACGATAAGGAAGCCTGGCAGAAGCACTTCGGCTTCGGCAAAATTTACGATATTGCTTCCCCCTTCCTTCTTCTCGAGTACGACTATATCCGTGTTTTCTTCACCTACGAGAACAAGGACTGGATGATTCAGTTCTGGAAGGGTCAGTACGGTATGATTTTCTACGGCGGTGAGGTCGGCGTTTACAACCGTGCTCACTCCGAAGAGGGTGTAAATGACTGGACCTTCTACGGCTGTGCCAAGGAAGAGGACTGGCTTGCAATGGATATGACACTCTACCATCAGAATCTTGACGGTGAGTTTGTACGTGAATTTACCCGTGAGTACGATAAGTACTGGTGGTGCACAGGCTTCAAAAACGGTCACCTTCGTGTTGAAGAGCCTGCCGATGAGCTTCGTCTTGCAGGCAGAATCACCTTCAAGAGCAAGGAAATGGCACAGATAGTTTACGATGGTCTGCGCGAATGCGGCTTCAAGGCAGGTAAAAAGGCGGACCACTCCGCTATCGACACCGTTTATCTGGACGGCAAGGATATTCACTACTCCTGGCAGAATATCAGCGAGGCAGAAAGCACAATGGCTATAAAGGTTGTCGGCGGCGCTATCGGTACGGCTGCGCTTCTTCCGCTTTTCGCTCCGATTATGATTCCCTACGCAGGCTTCTTCCTGATGTTGTGCGGTATCGCTTCTCTTATTGTCTAAACAGTTATCTCTCCGTCGGTTTTGCCGACGGAGATTTTTTATTTCTTTTTGCCACTTGCAAAATATGGAATAAAATAGTATATTACATTTATATATAAATAAGAGGTGCTTTTTATGAAGCAGGGAATTACAATGCGTGAAAGAGAAGTTACGGATATCAACGAAATTCTCCGTATTCTCGACACGGCGAAAATTGTTCATTTAGGTATGGTTGACGGCGACGAGCCCTATGTTGTACCTATGAATTACGGCTACACGTATCTTGACGGAAAGCTCACGCTTTATATGCACGGAGCAACAAAGGGCAGAAAGCTTGACGTTATGCGTGCAAATCCGAAGGTGTTTTTTGAAATTGACTGTGACCTTGAACCGTTTGAGGGCAGCGTTGCCTGCCAATACGGTATTTCGTATTTCTCCGTTATGGGCAGAGGTACAGCGGAAATACTGGAAAATCCGCAGGACAAAATGGCAGGTCTTACCTACCTTATGAAAACGCAGACGGGCAAGGATTTTGAATTCAACGAGCGCCTTGTAAGCGCAGTAAGTGTTTTCAGAGTAAACGTTTCCGATTTTACCGCAAAGCACAGACCGCTTCCCGTAGCGATTCAGCAACAAAAAGAAAAAGACCTGTAAGGAGAAAATAAAATGACTAAAAACGAAGCAAGAATCAAGGCAAAAGAGCTTGTTGCAAAAATGACGGTTGAGGAGAAGGCGTCACAGCTTCTCTACTCCTCTGCCGCTATTGAAAGACTCGGTATAAAGGAATACAACTGGTGGAACGAGGGCTCACACGGTGTTGCCCGTGCAGGTACGGCTACCGTTTTCCCCCATGCAATTGCTATGGCGGCTACCTTTGACCCCGAGCTTGTTCAGGAAGTTGCCGACGTTATTTCAACCGAGGGCAGAATCAAGTACAATCAGCACGTAAAATACGGCGACCACGATATTTTCAAGGGCATAACCTTCTGGGCGCCCAATATAAATATTTTCCGCGACCCCCGTTGGGGCAGAGGCCAGGAAACCTTCGGCGAAGACCCCTTCCTCACCTCCGAGCTGGGTGTTAAGTTCGTTGCCGGTATTCAGGGTGACGGCGAATTTTACAAGGCAACTGCCTGCTCAAAGCACTTTGCCGTTCACTCCGGTCCCGAAAGAACAAGACACGGCTTTGATGCTATAGCATCACTCAAGGATATGTACGAAACATATCTGCCTGCCTTTGAAAAGACCGTAAAATCGGGTGTTGCAGGCGTTATGGGCGCATATAACAGAACAAACGGCGAAGCCTGCTGCGCCCACACCTACCTTATGCAGAAGGTTCTGCGCGGTGACTGGAATTTCGACGGCTATTTTGTTTCCGACTGCGGCGCAATCAACGATATCTATAAATTCCACGGCTGTGCCGAAACAAAGGAAGGCGCGGCAGCCCTTGCCCTTAAAACGGGCTGTGACCTCAACTGCGGCGAAGCCTACGAGGCTCTTATGGAAGCATACGAGCAGGATTTAATCACAGAGGATGACCTCACTCTTGCCGCAGAAAGGCTTTACACAATCCGTTTCCTTCTCGGCGAATTTGAGGAAACAAGACCATATTCCGATATCAGCTACGCAAAGCTCGACTGCAAGGAGCACAGAGAACTCAATCTCAGAGCAGCAGAGCAGTGTATGGTGCTTCTTGAAAACAAGGATAATTTCCTTCCCCTTGACAAAAACACCGACAAGAGAATTGCCGTTATCGGCCCGAATGCACAGGCGTACACAGCGCTTGAGGGTAACTACAACGGTTACGCTTCCGAGTACGTAACGGTTGCCGACGGTGTGCGCAGAGTGTTTGAAAACGCTTCAATCAGCGTTGAAAGAGGCTGTAACTACTGCTTCGAGCAGAAAAACCACTGGAGCGGCTTCAACTATATGCTTTCCGACGGTGTTGCCGCCGCAAGCGAAGCGGATATCACAATTCTTGCCCTCGGTCTTGACTGTACCGTTGAGGGTGAGGACACAGGCAACAGCGACGATTATTCCGATTTCGGCGACAAGACCAGCCTTTATCTGCCCAGGACTCAGATGAAGCTTGCCGAAGCAGTCTGCGACGTTTGCGAAAACGTTGTTGTCGTGCTTCTTTGCGGCAGCAGTGTTGATGTGGGCGAAAAGGTCAGAAACCACGCAAAGGCTATAATCCACGCCTGGTACCCCGGCGCACTCGGCGGTCTTGCAATTGCAAATACCCTTTGCGGCAAATCCAACCCGAGCGGTAAGCTGCCCGTAACAATTTACAACGGCGAGCACAAGCTCCCCGGTTTTGAGGATTACTCAATGCGAGGCAAGACATACAGATTTATCGAGGGCGACGCTCTTTATCCCTTCGGCTACGGTCTTTCCTATACAAGTTTTGCTTATTCCGATTTTGTTCTTGACGAAGTAACGGACGATAAATTCACCGTTTCTGTTACCGTTAAAAACACGGGTGCACGCAAGGGCATCGACAGAGCTCAGGTTTATGCTGAGTACACAGACAGCAGAGCTTCCACTCCGAAGTATCAGCTCTGTGCCGTAAAGCCCGTTGCGCTTGAGGCAGGCGAGGAGAAGCGAATCTCTCTTGCTGTTGACCGCTACTGGGTAAAGGCTGTACTTGAGGACGGCTCAAGGGTTGACCCCGATTCAACTCTTGCACTCTTTGTCGGCTCACACCAGCCCGACGAGATAAGCTGTAAGCTTACAGGCACAGCTTGCGAAAAAGTAGTAATAAAATAATAAATCATTCAGGTGGTTTGATGAGCAGTCGTATCCAGAAATGGGATATACTTAAATTTCTGCTGATGTTTTTTGTGGTGCTCGGCCATTTCGCCGATTACCACGTAGCAGAAAACGAGGAAATGAAGAGCCTTTTCCTCTTTATATATTCGTTCCATATGCCGCTTTTTATTTTCGTTTCGGGTCTTTTTTCCAAGCGGATGATAAACGAAAGGCGATGGGATAAGATTTTAGGCTATCTTGTGCTGTACTTCTTTACGAAAATTATGGTCTTCGCTTACGAAGCCATATTCAAGCAGAGCTTTGAATTTCGACTTTTCGGCGAAACGGGCCTTGCGTGGTTTATGTTTGCCATGTTTGCCTTCGGCCTTATAACGGTAGGTGCAAGCCGCTTCAAGCCGGCGTACGTTTTCGTTTTCGCTCTGCTTTTAAGCCTTTTTGCAGGCTACGATAACAAGATAAACAGCGCACTTGTGCTGTCCCGTATTATAGTTTTCTATCCGTTTTACTATGCGGGCTACTGTATAGAGCCGAAAAAATTAGAGGCAATGAGCCGCGGCTGGTGGAAAAAACTGCTTGCTTTTGCCGCAGTTGCCGTGCTTTGTTGGGTTGCTTTTAACGTAGAAGGTATTTACCACGTCCGCCCGATGTTTACGGGTCAGCACCCGTATAAAACTCTCGGCGGCGGTGAGGACTGGGGTCCGCTTATCCGCCTTGCGTGCTATGCTGTGTCGGCACTTGCCTGCCTTTGTATTATTGTAATTATCCCCGACAGGCTTGACAAAAAGGGCAGACTTTCACGTCTTGGTCAGTATACGCTTTCCGTATACGTTTTCCATTACCTTATTCTCAAGCTGCTTTACAATACTTTTGAAATGCGTGAATACCTTGCCGAAGGTGATATGGTCTGGTACATTGTGCCTATGGCGCTTGCCACAACCCTGTTGTTTTCAAACAAGTGGTTCAATACGCTTGTTACGAAGGTTTCGGCTATTCCCGCAAGCGCAAGAAAACAGAATAAAGCACCTGTTGATTCGTTAAAGAATAAAGAAGAAATAACAATTAACAAATAATAATCTTTTCAGGAATTACGGCTTGGCGTTTTTGTGCCGGGCCGTAATTTATTTTATTTTTTTATTGCAAATCAAATATATTTATTATAAAATATATACTGTATTATTATTTCTAAAACGGTTCACCCCATAGCGAAAGGAAGCTAAAAATTATGCACGAGGAATGCGGAGTATTCGCCCTTTACGGCGACGGAAAAATTGAAAACCCTGCCGAGTATGCTTACCTTGCAATGTTTGCAATGCAGCACAGAGGCCAGCAGAGCAGCGGTATAGCAGTCAGCAACGACGGCGTTATAGACTGTACCAAGGGTATGGGTCTTGCCTCGGAGGTTTTTGACGATGATAAGCTTGTAAAGCTCGGAGGTCAGAACGTTGTTGCACACGTAAACTATTCTGCCAAGGATGCCAACATTCAAAGCGCGCAGCCTATCGTTATGCGCTACGGCAAGGGCAGACTCTGCATTGCCAACAACGGCAGTCTCGTCAACTCAAGGGAGCTGAGAAACCTTCTTGCGCTCAACGGTGCAATGTTCCGCTCCAATTCGGATGCGGAGCTTATAGCTCAGATTATCGCAAAGGAGAGAATGTTCAGCCACTCTATTGAAGAGGCGGTACGCATCACCTGCGAAAACATAAAGGGTGCATACTCAATGGTTGTTATGAGCCCGAATAAAATCGTTGCTGTGCGTGACCCTCACGGATTCCGTCCGCTTGCGCTCGGTAAAACGGTAGAGGGCTGCTACGTTGTTGCTTCGGAAACCTGCGCTCTCAATGCAATCGGCGCAGAATTTGTCCGTGATATAGAGCCGGGCGAAATTCTGGTGATTGACGGTAATGGTGCCAACACATACTATAAGCACGAGGGCTGTAAGAAGAGTATCTGCATTTTTGAATATATCTACTTTGCAAGACCTGACAGCGTAATGGACGGCGTTTCAATCCACGCCGCAAGAGATACCGCAGGCAGACTGCTCGCAAAACAGCACCCCGTTGAAGCAGATATCGTAATCGGTGTGCCCGATTCGGGTCTGGATGCCGCTATAGGCTATTCAAGAGAAAGCGGAATTGAATTCGGAATGGGCTTTGTCCGCAACAATTACATCGGCAGAACGTTCATCAAGCCCACTCAGGAGCAGAGAGCATCTTCCGTTTCAATCAAGCTCAACGTGCTTGCTGAAAATATAAAGGGCAAGCGTGTCGTTATGGTTGACGACTCAATTGTAAGAGGCACAACCTGCGCGGATATTATCCGCCTGCTTAAAAATGCGGGCGCAAAGGAAGTTCACGTTCGCATATCCTCGCCGACTATCCACTACACCTGCCCCTACGGCACGGATATTCCCACCCGTGAGGAGCTGACAAGCAACCATCACACCGTTGACGAGCTTTGCGAGCTTATCGGTGCAGATTCGCTCGGCTTCCTCAACAAGGATTCGCTTGGCGAAATTATCGGCGCTTGCGACAAGTGCTATTGCGATGCGTGCTTTACGGGCGATTATCCCGTAGAATAAATTTTAAGAAGGAAAACAAATGAAAGAACTCATCAAGAAGCTGATTAACAAAGAAACTATTACGTATATTATTTTCGGCGTAGGCTCAACGGTGGTAAACCTTGCCGTATTCAAGGCATTTGATCTGCTTTTTACTGCCGCCACCGAAACCGACCTTACCCTGCTCACCAATTTTATTGCGTGGGTTGCTGCTGTTGTCTTTGCTTTTGTAACCAACAAAATATGGGTGTTTGAAAGTAAAAGCTGGAAGGGCAGTGTGCTGAAAAAAGAAATTCCCACCTTTGTCGGTGCAAGACTTTTCTCCCTCGGTGTGGAGGAGCTGGGTCTGCTTGTTTTCATAACCCTGCTTCACTTCGACCGCTTCCAATTGGATGTTTTCGGGCTTTTCACGCTCGGCGGAAAGATGATAGTCAAAATCGGTCTTGCGGTTATAGTTGTTATAATGAACTACATTTTCAGCAAATTCATAATCTTTAAAAATAAGGAGTAATGGTTATGTTCAAAAAGTTTTTGTGCTTACTCAGCGCAGGTGTAATGCTTCTCTCCTTTGCTGCCTGTAACGGCAACAGCGACGAGGAAACCACAACCGAGGAGCCGACAACGGCTTTTACAAGCTACGTTATTGCAAAGGAAATTGCCGCAAATCTTCCCGAGGGTAAGGCGCTCAGCGAGTACAACGGCAAAAAGTATATGCTTATCGAATATAACGAAAAGCAGTGTATTGCATACGAAACGAAATTAGGTAACCTTGAGGTTATTTACGAATTCAGCGGCGAGTTTGAACTACTTGACGAAGCTAACAAGCGTACAAACGGCAGCTACGTTTACTTTGTAGAAAATCCCGGCACAAAGAATGCTTCTGCGCTGAAGACGCTTTTCCTTCCCAATGCACTTGTTATGACTGTTGTTGATGCTCCGTGCAGTAACTTCGTCGTGCTCAACGTACCAGAAAATTACGAAATGTATTCCTACGGCTTTATAGCAACGGCAAGAGGTATAGAGGTTATTAACCTTAAGGAGTGCAGTCTCAGCTCGTACTCAAAGAAAATCGAAGATATAAAGCCCTTCTTTGAAATGCCCGAGGCTTTCTTTGCTACAGGCAAAAGAGGAGCTTATACCTACACTTCAATTGAAGCTACAGACAGACAGCATATTACGCTGAGCATTTTTGACGTAAATTCAAAGGGTGAAGAAGAGCTTACAATGAAGTTCACCTTCAACCCGATTAACGGTGTTTTCAGAGACAGAACACCCATGGAAGATTAACCGATAAAAAATTAAACGGAAAGAGGTGAGCGGTGATGCTCGGCAGAAATATCGGCGTTGACCTCGGCACGACTTCGGTAATTATCTACGCCGAAGGCAGGGGAATAGTCCTTTCCGAGCCGAGTGTTGTCGCCTACAATACAAAAACAGGGCGTATGTGTGCCGTAGGTAAAAAGGCATACGATATGCTCGGGCGAAACCCTGATTCGATAAGGGTTGTCTGCCCGATGAAGGACGGCGTTGTTTCCGATTTTACCGCAACCCGTCAGATGCTCAGCCGCTTTCTTGCAAGGGTCTGCGGCAACGCTATTTTCAAGCCCAACATAATCGTCTGTATGCCCTCAAGCGTTACCAGCCTTGAGCGCAGAACGGTGCTCGATATCGTTACCGCTGCAGGTGCAGGTAAGGCGTGCCTGATGGAAGAGCCTCTTGCCGCCGCAATAGGCGCAGGCAGCGAAATCACACAGGCAACGGGCACTATGGTTGTTGATATCGGCGGCGGAACAACGGATATTGCCGTTATCACGCTTGGCAGTATTGCCGTTTCAAAATCAATAAAGGTTGCAGGCAATCTTTTTGATGAATCCATTGTCCGTCAGGTAAGGCGTGAAAAGGACGTTGTTATAGGCTTGCGAACCGCAGAGGAAATCAAAAAGCAGATCGGCTGTGCCGTGCTTCGTGAGGCTGAAATCGGCCTGACAGTCAAGGGTAAACGCTATACGAGCGGTATGCCGGCTACCGTTGAGGTTACTTCGACGGATTGCTACCTTGCAATGCGTGAACATATAGAAGCGATAGGCGAGACGGTCAGAAGTGTGCTCGAAATCACACCGCCCGAGCTGGTAGGCGATATCGGCACAAGCGGAATTGTTCTCACGGGCGGCGGCGCAATGCTCAACGAAATGAGCGAGGCAATCACCCGCAAAACCGGAATCAAAACCCGCCTTGCAACCGACCCGCAGAACTGTGTTGCCAAGGGCATAGGTCTTGCTCTGGGCGATCTTGATATGCTCTCCGAGCAGGGATATATTTTCAAAACACGTGAAGAAATTACAGGCTATATCGAAAACTGATAATATAAAATTACGGAGTGTGACAGCAATGAAAAAAGCACAGCTTATTATTGACAGAAGCTTCCTTGTCGGCGAAATCGACAAGCGCATTTACGGTTCTTTCCTTGAGCATCTTGGCAGAGCGATTTACACAGGCATCTACCAGCCTGACAGCCCCTTGAGCGATAAAAACGGCTTCAGGCAGGACGTTTTAAAGCTTGTGCGTGAAACGGCTGTGCCTGTTGTGCGTTACCCCGGCGGCAACTTCGTTTCCGGCTACAACTGGGAGGACGGTATCGGCCCGAAGGAGCTTCGCCCCAGAAGAGCAGAGCTTGCCTGGCACTCAACCGAAACAAATCAGTTCGGTCTGGACGAATTTATCGACTGGTGCCGTGATGCAAATACTGAGCCTATGATGGCTATCAACCTCGGTACAAGAGGTACGGACGACGCAAGAAATATCGTCGAATACTGCAACCTTCAGGGCGGTACTTACTGGAGCGACCTGCGAATCAAAAACGGCCACAAGGAGCCTCACAACATAAAATTGTGGTGTCTTGGAAACGAAATGGACGGCGACTGGCAGATTGGCCACAAAACCTCGCACGAATACGGCAGAGCTGCCCACGAGGCGGCAAAGGTTATGCGCTGGGTCAGCCCCGATATTGAGCTTGTTGCCTGTGGCTCGTCCAGCAGCGGTATGAGCACCTTCGCCCAGTGGGAGGCAGACGTGCTCGACCATTGCTACCACGACGTTGACTATCTTTCACTTCATACATACTACAATAACTCCGAAAACAATACCGAGGAATTCCTCTGCCACAGCTCGGATATGGACAGCTTTATTTCCTCTGTTGTTTCAATCTGCGACTACGTTCAGGCAAAGAAGCGTTCAAAGAAAAAAATTATGCTTTCCTTTGACGAATGGAACGTCTGGTACCATTCACACGAGCTTGACAAGCTCTGTAAGCCGTGGGAGGAAGCGCCGAGAAAACTCGAGGACGTATACAATTTTGAGGATGCACTCCTTGTGGGCAGTATGCTCATCACACTTATTCGCCATGCGGACAGAGTCAAGATAGCCTGTCTCGCTCAGCTTGTAAACGTTATTGCCCCGATTATGACCTCTGACACGGGTGCGTGGCGACAGACCATTTTCTTCCCCTATATGCATGCAAGTGTTTACGGCAGGGGAACAGCACTCAACACAATCGTAAAATCCCCGATTTACGAGAGCCGCAAGTACGGAGATGTGAACCTCGTTGACAGCGTTGTTGTTGAAAATGATGACGAAAATATCACAATTTTCGCCGTAAATAAAGACCTTAAGGAAGATATTGAAATTACCTGCGATTTAAGACAGTACGCAGGCTTTAAGGTAAAAGAACATATCGTTATGACACATAATGATATGAAGGCAATCAACACAGAAGAAAACCCGAACAACGTTGCTCCCGTTTACGGCGGCACGTCTTTGGTTGAAAACGGCGTGCTCACCGCAACTCTCGGCAAGCACAGCTGGAACGTTATAAGACTCGGCAAAAACTGAATAACATTATAATAAAAAAGGCTTGCACCTCGTTTGGAAGTGCAAGCCTTGAATTTATTAAGTGCGGAAATAATTATTCTTCAACAACCCAGCCGTTTTCAGCTGTGTCGTAGTAATTCTGCTTGATGGTGTTCATACCGAGCGAGTTGATATACATTGTTGTGCCGCCGATCATAT
>JAZOMP010000177.1:0-31951 GCA_045654045.1 Acutalibacteraceae bacterium | reverse complement strand
CGGGTTAGCAGCGAGTGTACCGCCAACGTATGCACGCTTCATCATTGTGCCGTCGCCTGCAGCCATACCGCTGACAAATTCCTTCTTACCGCCGACACCGCCTGCTGACGGATAGCCGCCTGCAACAACCTTACCGAAGATTGTGAGGTCGGGCTTGACGTTGAAGTAGCCCTGTGCACCGCCGAGACCTACGCGGAAGCCGGTAACAACTTCATCGAAGATGAACAGACAACCGTACTTGTCGCAAAGCTCACGAACGCCCTTGTTGTAGTCCTTGTCAACGGGACGTGTGCCGCTTTCGGGACCAACCGGCTCTACGATAACTGCTGCTGTGCCGCCACGCATCTTGTTGCGCTTGAGCATCTTTTCGAGCATATAAAGGTCGTTGGGACGAACTTCGTCTGTTGTGCCGTAAGCACTGCCGGGGATACCGTGGGATTCAAGGAACTGACGGCTACCCGGAATCTTAAGACCGTATACCATCTGGTCGGACCAGCCGTGGTAAGCGCCGCCGACCTTGATAATTCTCTTGTTCTTTGTAGCGTTTCTTGCTACACGGATTGCTGCCATAACGGACTCTGTACCTGAGCCGAGCATACGGAACATTTCAACATTAGGCATATGCTTGTTGATTTCCTTTGCAAGGAGAAGCTCACCCTCGTGGAAAAGACCTGTTACAGGGCCGCAGGTGTTGATGAGCTCAAGTACCTTCTCACGAACGGGGGCGTAGTTGCTGCCGAGGATTGTCGGACCGCCTGCCTGAAGGAAGTCGATGTACTGGTTGCCGTCGAGGTCATAGAGGTAGGCACCCTCTGCCTTAGTTACGCAGATGGGGAAGGGATAGTTGAATGCGAGATTGTGCTGTACACCGCCGGGGATGTACTTCTTTGCCTCAGTTGTGATTTCCTTAGACTTTGCGCACTTTGTGTCGAAGTGCTCGAGAACTCTTTTAAGTTCGTCATCGGAAATGCTGTAGATGGGCTGTGACGTGAGTTTGGCAAGGCGTGCATAAATGTCCTTTGCGTCCTGCCAGTTGCTGATTGCGTAACCGCTCATTGGTAGTGCCTCCTTAATTTTTGAAAAATTTAATTAATTTTTGTATTTTATCATTTGTTTCGTCTGGATTTTCAAAAGGCTCGTCATTCATAAACTTCTGAAAAATCAGTCCGAAATAAGCGCCGAAAATAAATGCGGAAATGTCCTTGCTTGAAAACTGATCACGCATTTTTGCGTAGTCACCCTGCTCAATTTCACTGCGCAGTAAAGCGTCTACACGGGCGGTGGGGCTTGTGCCCTGGTTTATAATGCTTCTCATAAAAAGCTCGCCCATTAGGTAGGGGTAAGGGTATGTGTCGGAATTGAGCCTGGAAAAAACGGTTTCGATAGTGGGTTTACTGCCATCTTCTGAAGGGGAGAGAATATCGCCGATTTCCTCTGCCGCTATTTCGCCAAGCAGAGCGTCAAGCGATTCAAAATGCGTAAAGAAGGTGGAACGTGAAACGTCGGCTTCTTCGGCTATGCGGTCTATAGTTACGTTGTTGATGCCGCTTTTTTCAAACAGTACCTTTGCGCTGTGCATTATGCAACGGTGGGTCTGTTCTTTTTTTCGCGAACGCCTTGTCTGATCCATGATTCACCTGCTTTTTTTCTTTACTTTAATTATATAACAGTTATATGCGTTTGTAAAGACTTTTTTGTACTGCAGTACAAAAATATATTTCAGTCGATTTTAAAAACAAGTTCTGCGCCAATGGAATAGGTATTGCTGCGCTATTCCCTGCACCTTGTCGGCACATTCGGGAAAGCCGTCGGGGTACATTTCTTCCATTATGCGCCTCACCCAAACGTCAACGGGAAAAGCCTGAGTTTTATAAAACCCGTAAAGCAGGGTACACTCTGCAACCTTTGCGCCGACGCCTTTGATTTTCTGTAGCTCTTCTCTGCCGAATTCAATTGGCTCGGCTTTTATTTTTTCAAAATCAACCTCTTTGTTTGAAACCTTGCGTGCGGCGTCAATAATATATTTGGCACGGAAGCCTGCACGCAGCGGTGCAAGGTCTTCGGGCTCAAGTACGGCAAGTCTTTCTGCGCTCGGGAAGGTGTAGCCGAAATCGGTCTTTTCGCCAAAGACTTCGCAAAGCCGGTCGATAATTCCTTTTATTCTGGGTATGTTGTTATTCTGTGAAATTATGAATGAGCAAAGTGCTTCCCAAGGCTCCTGCCTGAGAATGTGTATACCCGGGCAGGCAGTTGTAGCCGCCCGGAGGTGCTCATCTGCGCTTAACTTTTTGCAGATAGCCGTGTAGTCAGTATCAAGGTCGAAGTAGTTGCGCCAGAAGCCTTCAAACTCGTTTTCATCGGTATAAAAAATCAGTTTGTCAGCCTTTTGTTCGGCTTCAAGGTATCTGCTGCCTACAACGGCACACCAGCGCCCGGATTCGTTCTGTGTCCAGCGGAAGGACTGACCGCAGTCAACGCTTAAACCCAGGTCAAACGAGCCGAAATCTTCAATTTCTATTGAGTTGTGCAGTTTTGTTATTTTCATTTAAAACCTCGAAAAAATACCCAAAATTCAAGGGTAAATTATGCTTTTATTATAGTATTTTACTATATATTTTTAATTCCGCAAAAGAATTAAAATCGACAAAAATTTGCCTTTTTCCACACCTTTTGTAAGGGTAAAATAACTTTAAGTAATTTAACATACTGTAAACAATTTAGCTTTCCAGGGTGGAAAGTACGTAGAATTGGGGGAAAACGGGCACTTATTCACATTTTTCACACAGCTTTCCACACTGAATAAATGTTTTTCACTATACAGATTGTAAAAGTTGTAAAGTTTTCCTTAGAGATAAGCGGAATAGATAAATTTTTCGCGGATAAAATATTTTTGCGCTTAAAACCAATGAAAACGCAAACGGGCAAGAGGAAAGGATTTATATATGCTGAAAGGTACTAACAGACAGGTAATCGAGATTACGCAGACCGACTGCGAGTATTTTGAAAAGGTAATGTTTTTCGTTAAGCCTGAATGCGTGAACGTGAGCGACGGTAAGCTGAGGGAAAGAGCAAACCTGATTGCAGGAGCGGATAACAGACCTCCTGCTACAAGGCTTCGGAAAAGCCGTATGCTTTTTGCTGCACAGCTTTTCGCCGCAGCCGGTGCAGGCGCAGGAGTAACGGCTGTGATAGCCGCAATACTGACGTAGCAGGCTGTCAAAGAAGCCGAAAGGGGAAAAGGTACTATGCTTTTTGATAAGAACGACAGACGGCAGAAATTCAGCAAAAACAAGCATATCGTTGAGCGTATGGTCAATCTCTGGGAAACTGCTGATGAGTCAAGTCCGATTGACGTGCTGGGCAGTTATACGGGTGTTCCGTACGATGCGGATGACCTTATGCCCGAGCAAGATGCAGACGATTTATAAGGCAAGGGAGGGATATGGACAATGAGATTAAAAACAGCAGCAATAGCAGGACTTATTGCAGTAATAGCAACGGTTATGGCGGCTTGCGGCAGCGCAGAGGATGGTAAGGTAACAACAACCACCATCGGCGGTACGTCGACAACAGCTCAGACAACCGATAGAAGAACAACGCAGTCTGAAACCTCCCGTATGGGTGAGGGCTTGAGCGAAAAGATCAGCGAAGGTATTACAGAGCTTGAAAGCGGAATGTCAAGAATGTTCGGCAGATAAGTAAATGAAATAAGAAAAGCCCTGATGTCCGTTCTGAACATCAGGGCAATAATTTTTAGCTTAACCAACTACTACGGGTTCTGTTACGATAGGCTGTGTTGTTGTGGGAGCCTGAGTTGTGGGCTGAGTTGTTGCGGGAGCCTTTGTAGTTGTTGTGCTGTCATCTGCCTTTGTTGTGGTTGTAACAGGCTTTGTGGGATTCTTGCGGTCGTCGTCAAGGTTACGCCATACGATGTCAACCGTTGCGCCGTTACGCTTGAAGGTTTCGGGTCTGTTCTTGGAAATGCTGCTTGCTTCCTTAAACTGGTTGCCGTCAACGTCCTTAATGTTCTTAAGAGCATTACAGAAGAGGATACATTCTTCTTCTGTCTTGAAGGTGAGCTTTGCAACCATTGTAAGCTCGCTTCTGTCGTCAAACTTGACGAGCTTGCCGGGAACGAAAGCGGTAATCCACCAGTGTGACTTATAGGGACGTGTGAAGAGTTCGCCGTAACCGTCTCTGTGGAGTGTCATCTGCATCATGATTTCCATGTTTTCTTCAGCACAGTTGTAGTGAGCTGTGGACTTGGAGGGCTCTTTGTAGTAAAGGCCGATTTCAGAGCCTATGAAGAGAAGACCGTACTGACCCTTCCAGAACTGTACCATCCAGTCGTAATCGCCGTAGCTGTAGCGGACGTGGATTGTATCAAGGAACATAAAGGTAAATACTGCGCCGATATCGTAAAGGCGGTTGAAGCCGAAGTTTCTCTGCCAGGGGTCGTCGTCTGTGTAGAAGTAGTTGCCTTCTTTGTCGAAGGAATAGCTGAGCGCAATAGTACCGTCGGGCTTGACAATGTTTGCTGTACCGTCCTTGTCAATCTCAACTGTGTTGTTGCCGACCTGTGTGCCGGAGGTAATACCGCCGCCGGAGGGCTTGGTTTCGCCGGGCTTCTTGGTTGTTGCAGGCTTCTTGGTTGTTGCGGGCTTCTTGGTTGTTGATACAGGCTTTGTAGCCTGAGTAACCTTGTTGCCTTCACTGTCGGTAACGGCTTCGCCGTTTACGTCAGTTTCAATAACAGCTTCAAAGGTGTTACCTTCTTCGTCTGTAACAAGCTCAATGATTTCGCCGTTTTCGTTTGTGAGGGATTCATCATCGTCGATTGAAGAGGGCTCGTAGATTGTGTAGCCGTCCTGGTTGAAATCCTCTTCTGTCTGGTAGTAGCCGTCTGTTGTGGAGTTTGCCTGGTTGTCGTTATGCTTCTTAAGAGCAATAACGCCTACCGTAGCAAGACCAGCAAGAACAATTGCACCGGCAACGATGTAGATGATAATATTCTTCTTCATTTTGCGTCTCCTTTAAAAATATAAATATACTTAAAATTGCTATAGGAATAAATACAGTATATCAAATGTTCATAATTTAGTCAAATATTTTTTAATAATTTTTAAAATAATTCAAATATATAAAAAGAAATTTCGTGTTGCTTGTTCAAAATTGACAAAATAACGACACGATTCGTAAAAAGCAATTAAGTTTTATAAGGGTGGCGGATTTCAAGATCGGTTTTTGTAACGCCCATAGTGCCTATTTCCTTAAGGCAGGGTGAAAAATAAAGTCCGGGTGCTCTGCCGGAGGGAAAAAGCTCAAGCAAGGGCACCATAACGAAGGCGCGCTCCTTGATTCTCGGGTGGGGGAGTGTCAACTCGAACGAGTCAGAAAAATAGCTTTCGTAAAGAAGCACGTCAATATCGATTATTCTCGGTCCGTTTTTCAGCCTGCGTACTCTGCCCATAGCGGCTTCAATTCCGAGGCACGCACCGAGCACTGCGTTGGGAGAGAGATTTGTTTCAATAGATATAACGGCGTTATAAAAATCGTCCTGCTCGGCAAAGCCGACGGGCTTTGTTATGTAGACGCCGGAAATTTTGTCGACCTGAGTGTCGGGAAGCAGTGAAATTGCGTGAACTGCCTCGTTTAAATTTTTGAGTTTGTCACCCATATTGGTGCCAAGCCCCAGTACAACTGTGCTCATTTTCTTACCCTTTCTATTTCAACTGCAACGTAGCCGAAGTCTGCCTTCATAGGTGCTTCAGGCTTCTTAAGTGATATTGTAAGCGTTTCAATCTGACCGAATTCATTAAAAAGAGCGTCTGCAACACGTTGGGCGGCGTGTTCAAGCAGCTTGCAGTTTTTTTCAAGCATTACCCTTTTTACGGTTTTTATGATTGCCGCATAGCTTACGGTTTCTTCTATATTGTCTGTATGGCAGGCGATGCTGATATTGACACCTGCCGTTATATCAAGCTCAAAATTCTGTCCGAATTCGGTTTCTTCGGGGTTGACACCGTGGTAAGCAAATACCCGAAGACCTTTAACGATTATTTTATCCAAGAGTTTTATCTCCTTTGCTGAGGGTGGAAAGCAGTTTCACCTGTGCCGCCGCTTTTTCAATATCGTGTACACGGATTATTCCTGCACCGCCGAGTATGCAAGCGGTATTCAGAACAATGGTGCCTGTGAGAGCATCGCCGCAAAGGCGCGTGACCCTTTTGCGTGAAAGTGCAGCCATTGTAACACAGCCGTGCTTTTGAAAATCAGCAAAACGTGAAACGATTTCAAGGTCATCCTCTCTGCTTTTGCCGAAGCCGATACCGGGGTCGAGACAGATGTTTCCTTTTTTCAGCCCTGCTTTCTGAGCGGTTTCAATTGCTTCTTCAAAAAAAAGGTTGATGTCATTGATTACACCATTTTTATAAGTGCCTTCCTGTGAGGACTTAAGTTTGCCTGTGTGCATTATAACCCAGCCTGCGTTATACTTTGAGGCAAGCTCAGCCATTTCGGGGCTTGCTTTACCGCTTACGTCGTTGATTATTTCCGCGCCGTTTTCAAGGGCTTGTCCGGCTACCTGCGGATAAAATGTATCAACGCTTATGGGCACGTTTACGGCTTTTCTTATTTCCTTAAGCGGAGTAATCAGCCTTGCAGCTTCCTCTTCGGCGGTAATCTCCTTGCTGTCGGGTGCGGTAGACTGCGCACCGAGGTCAAGAATATCCGCACCGAGAGAAACTGCCTCTAATGCGGCTTCAACAGCCCTGTCGGCGGTAACTCTGCTGTTTTCATAAAACGAATCGGGGGTCAGGTTTATAACCGCCATTACGAGAGCCCGTTTTTCTGCTTTGAAAATCATAGCTGCCTCTTACTTGGAAAGCAGGGACATAGCCTCTGCCCTTGTCCTTGCGTCGCTGCGCATAATTCCTCTCATAGCAGAGGTCCTTGTCTGGCTGCCTGAAGCACGTGCACCGCGCATAGTCATACAAAGATGTTCTGCTTCAACAACAACGGCAACGCCCTGGGGCTTGAGGTTATCATAAAGGAAGTCTGCAACCTGCGAGGTGAGCCTTTCCTGAAGCTGAGGTCTGCGTGCAAAGCAGTTGACTATTCTGGCAAGCTTTGAAAGCCCGATAACTCTGCCTTCACCGGGGATATAGGCGATATGTGCCTTGCCGATAAAGGGAATCAGGTGGTGCTCGCACATTGAGTAGAGCGGAATATCACGGACAACGACCATTTCGTCGTTATCTTCTTCTGTGAATATTTTGAGGTGCTTTTCGGGGTTTTCTTCAAGTCCCGAAAAAATCTCCTCGTACATTCTCGCAACTCTGTCGGGTGTTTCGATAAGACCCTCTCTGTCGGGATCTTCGCCGATGGCTATGAGAATTTCTCTTATTGCCGCTTCTATGCGTGGCTTATCCATAATATCAGTCCTTATATTTAAAAAATATCGTTATAAGATTTGCGTTGTAATCAAGGCTGTAGCGGATTGAGGTTGTTACAAGACCGCCGCCTTTTTTCAGGTTTGCCGTTTCAAGTGAGCGGTAAATTTCCTCGCCTTTGAAAAGCTTCTGTACCGCAGCTTCAAAAACCTCGGCATCGGAAAACATAAATTCAGCCTCACCATTTTCGCTGTTTGCAATAAGCTCTGCAATATTTAATAATGTATTTTTATTATATACATTATAATAAGCATTCTTTTGTGCGTAGTAATACAGCGAACTTTCTGTGCAGGGGTATGTAAAACTGTATTCGCTGTGTGTGCGGTTAAGCATAGCTGAATTCATGTTGAAAAACGTGTGGCGGCAAAATTGTGTGCCGTCTTCGCTTACGGGGTCATCCCACGTTATGTCCGTGAAGTACCAGCTTCCGTCAAGCTTAACGGCATTCCACATATGCTGTACGGTTTTGCCGTCGTAATCGGTTGCCGTGCCGTGAATGAGTACGCTTTCGATGCCCGCCTTTTCAAGCAAAAGCTTGAATGCCCGTGCATAGCCTGAGCACTTGGCTTTTTTCTTAACGAAAACGCCTTCAACCGAGCTTTCGGAGGTGATATCCTCATCGCTGTAAACGCAGGAGTTTATAATTGCATCGTGAACGAAAAGTTCTTTGTCAAAATCGTCTGAGTCGGGCAGACCATCGAGCATAGCATCTGCCGCCATATTAACCTTTTCTCTTATCTGCTCGTATTTCTCAATGCCCATAAGGTAGTCGGGCACGAAGTAGTTGCGTTTGCCTGCCGTCATAAGCGAGCCGCTGTCAAACATAAACAGATACGGGTCATCGCAAAGCAGAGCGTCAAGCACGTTGGAAAGTGAGCCTGATTCGGTTGCGGGAATTTCTATCTGCGAAGGGAAGGTATATATGCTTTCCCGTATTGCCGTGTATGCTTTTTTCTGTGTTGAGTCAAGCTCAAGGTAGTAGTAATCGGTGTAAGTGCCTTCCTCAAATTCAGGCAGCTTTGTAAAATCAAGCAGCCCCGTGCTGAAAAGCACACGGGAAAACAGTACCATTGCCACGGTTACCGCAAGGCAGATAAGAAGTTTACTCAGCCGTTTCATTTCACGCTTACCTTTACTGCTTCGCCGCTGTAAAGCAGGGCGTCAATTCCTGTTTTTACCGAAGCAAAATCAACAACGGATATATCACTCTTAACAAGGTTGATTACCCGTGTGTAGTGGTTGTCTGCCTTCCTGAAATTTGCCGGCGTAATTTCCTGCTCAATAATATCCGCAACAATATCCGCCTGCATCTTCGGGTCGTTTTCGTAATAACGGATGTATTTGAGAAGTGTGTCGCCCGTCATAGACTGCTTGCCTGCGCCGATAATTGCGGTAAGCCTGTCGGAACGCACGTCAATAGCCTCTTCAACCGTTGTTTCAAAGCCGCCGAAGCTGTTGATGAGCGATTTGAAGGAGCTGTCCGTACTGCGGATGTATTTGTCGATTTTTATTCCGTTTTCCGCTTCAAGTGCCGATGCAAGCTGCTTTTCACCGCCAAAATCAAGCTGTGCCGAAAGGTTTCCAGTACAGCCGCCATAGCTTAATTTTTGAAAAGCATCGAGCGGAGTGACGCTTAGTTCAAGTGTCTCCATATCCGCATTGAGTACGGCGGCAAAGCGGACCTCGTTGCTTGAATCTGCTGTGCAAAGCAGAAGGTAGCGGTAGCTGCCGCTTACCTGAGGCTCGGGCTTTACCGTGGTTTCTTCAACGGTGGTTTCCTCTGCGGGGTTGCCTATAGCGGATAAATCGAAGTTATAGTAGCGAAGCAGGAGCAAAAACGAGACGCCGCCAAGCAACACAAAAAAGCAGGAAAACGCCGCAGCAAAGCGTTTAACACGCATTGAGCGGACGTTCTTCCGTGTGTCAAAGCGAAGCGGTTTATTGTTACCTTTTTTCATGCTTTGCCCTCACATTATTTTTTTGAAACTTTGGGTATGATTGCACAAGCGCCGATGAGAAGCACCGCAACTATGCCGACAACTATCGGCACTACGGGCGGACCGTCGGTGCCTGTGTCGGGTGTAGCAGATGCGGCAAGTACAGCCGCATCTGCCGCAAAAACGCTTGTGAATGCTGTGGCGAGCACACCGCCGGCGATAATAACCGCAAGGATGATAGCCACAATTCTGACAAATTTCTGGTTCATTTTTCACTTTCCTCCGAATGGGAGCTTTGTTTTTAGCTTAAAGCCTTCTTCATATCGTCGCCGATTTTATCGGAAAGGGCTGTTGCCTTTTCTCTGTCAGCGGCACAGGCTGTAACGTAAATTTTAATTTTAGGTTCTGTGCCTGAGGGACGGATGATAGCGCTGCTGCCGCCGGGAAGCTTGTACTGAAGTACGTTTGATTTGGGCAGGGTGATTGCGCTTTCTTCGCCTGTAGCAACTATGCGTGAAACGCTTGTAAGGTAGTCGGAAACCTCTGTTACCTCAAGACCGCCGATTTCCTTGGGCGGATTATTGCGGAGTGAATTCATGATGTTCTTCATCTTCTCCATGCCGCTTGCGCCCTCGAAGCCTACGTTGATGAGGGTGTTTATATACATGCCGTGCTCGGCGTAAAGATCTTCCATAACCTCAACAAGGTTTTTGCCAAGGCTCTTGTAGTAAGCTGCCATTTCAACAATCATTGTTGAAGCAACAACGCCATCCTTATCTCTTGCATGCGTACCGCTCAGGTAGCCGTAGCTTTCCTCCATACCGACAACGTAGCGGTCAGCCTCGCCTGCCTCGTCAAGCTCGGTAACGATTTCACCGATATACTTGAAGCCTGTAAGCGTGTTGCGTACCTCTGCGCCGTACTTGTCGGCAACAGCCTGAATAAGGTCGGTTGTAACGAAAGACTTGATAACAATGGGCTTTTCGGGGAGTGTGCCGAGAGCCTTACGGCGGGAAAGGAGATACTCGGCAAGCATAACGCCTACCTCGTTACCCGTCATAAGCTTGTATTCGCCGTTGTGACGTACTGCAATGCCTACACGGTCGCAGTCGGGGTCGGTTGCAAGAATGAGATCGGCAGGGAATTCCTCCGTCATCTTGATTGCAAGCTCGAATACCTGCTGAATTTCAGGGTTGGGGAAGGGGCAGGTCGGGAAGTTGCCGTCGGGAAGCTCCTGCTCCTTTACAATTCTGACATCCTTAAGGCCGAGTCTTGCAAGCATAGCTCTTACGGGAACATTGCCCGTGCCGTTAAGGGGTGTGTAGATAATCTTAAGACCGCTCTTTTCGCAGATGTCCTTGTCAAGACGCTGAAGGTCGCAGGCATCGTAGAATTCGTTGAAAACCTCTTCGCCTATGAAGGTAATCATGCCACTTTCGACAGCCTCGTCAAAGCTCATACGCTTTACGTCTGCAAAGATATCCGTGCGGTTGATATAGCCGAGCGTTCTTTCTGCAGCCTCGTCCGTCATCTGGTAGCCGCGTGCGTCATAGCACTTGTAGCCGTTGTACTTGGAGGGGTTGTGGCTTGCAGTGAGAACGATACCCGAACTGCAGTTGAAGCGGCGTACGGCAAAGGAAACCATAGGTGTGGGAACAAGTGCGGGGTAGAAAAATACCTTGATGCCGTTTGCGGCAAGGACGCCTGCTGCCTCACGGGCGAAAACGTCGGACTTTATTCTGGAGTCGTGGCCGATTGCGACACTCGGATTTTCAAAAGCCTCGTTGAGGTAGTTTGCAAGACCCTGTGTAGCCTGACCGACGGTGTAGATATTCATTCTGTTTGTGCCTGCGCCTATAACACCGCGCAGACCGCCTGTGCCGAATCGAAGGCAGCGGTAAAAACTGTCAAGAATTTCATCCTCGTTGCCTGAAATGCCGTTGAGTTCTTCAACAAGGTCAGCGTCGAGAGTAGCTTCCTTGAGCCAGAGTTCATAGAGTTTGTTGATATCGTTCATTTATATGTGACCTCCCGGGTGGAATTTTTTTTATTAACCGTAAATTGCGCCGATTACGTCGATTATCGGACCGAAACGGCTTTCGTCAATGTTAAGGTCGGCAACCTTGCAGGAATTGTAAAAGCTTGCCAAGGGACCGCTTTCGCCGCCGAGCACACCTGTGAGCAGGTAGCCGACAAAGTGTACCTCAAGCTCACCGACAAGGTGAGTGTAATCCATAAGCACGTAGTCGTTGCCTTCGGCCTTTGTCTGCTGAATTGCTTCAAGCTCCTTGCAAAGCGCACGGAGCACCTGCGGGTTTGCAAGAGTAAGTGCCTGAGCAGTCTGCAGGTCGACGGCGATGTAGTAGGTGTTTGTACCGTCCTGAAGGCGGACGTAGTAAACCTTACTTTTCTGCGCCATATCGGCGGCAGTTTCGTTGATTTTTTCGGGTGTCATAAAATAACAGCCGAGTATTGTCGCCGTGCCCTGCATAACCTTTTGAAAATCACTCTGTTCCGGCAAGGTGGTTGTTTCGGGTACGGTGGTTGTTTCGGGTGCTTTGGTGGTGGGCACCGTTGTCTGCGGACGGGGCTTGGTGGTGGGCTGAGTTGTGGATTCAGCTGTAGTCGTTTCTGCCGTCGTCGCTTCTTCAGTGGTTGTTTCTTCGGGAGCGGTTGTTATTGCGGCGGCAGTTGTGCCTTCTGTTGTCTTTTCCGTGGGTGGCTCATTGTGTGACTGCGGTGTGCAGGCGCTTAAAATACAGCCTGCACAAAGTACAATACCTACAGCCCTTATAAGTTTATTCGTTAAAGCTTTCATTATGCCGCCAACTTTCTGTTTTATGAGATGTTGTTTTAATATATTTTATATCTGCCGAGGATTGCTGTGCCGTTGTTGCGCTTTGCCGCAGGTGTTACCGAGGTAAATGCGCCGTCTGTTGCGTAGGTTTCGCCGACAATGATGAAGGTTTTGCTGTCAAGAGCGCATATATCGTTGCACGAGTCATTGCCTGTGCCTGCTACGCTCTTTACGTGCTCGATTTCGCCGTCTTTGTTGATTGCCAGAATGAAGCCGTCTGTGCCGCCCTTGTTGCCGATGTCGGCAAAATCACGGTTTGAGGAAGATGTCATACCGACAGCTGCCCAGCCGAATTCTGTTTTTGCAATACTGTTGATAACGTCGTTTTCAAGGCCGCCGTAGGTACGCAGCCACTCAAGCTTACCGTCAGCGTTGTAGCGTGCCATGTAAGCGTCGTAGCCGCCTCTGTTGACGGTGAATGCACCGTCGGGAGAAGTATATCTGCCCACGATAATGCAACCTGAGCCGTCTGCATAAATATCGTTCGCTTCTTCTGTGCGTGAGCCTTCGAGAGTGTTAATCCAGAGCTGACTGCCTGAAGAAGAATATTTTGCGGTAACGATATTCTGCGAAACAGGTGAAAGCTTGTTGTATTCCTTTGAATTGGAGTGGCAGGTTACGTAGATATTGCCGCTTGAGTCGCAGGCAATTCCGCGGAGAGTTTCGTTTGCTGCGCCGCCGATTCTTTCTGCCCACTCTACTGAGCCGCCTGCGGAGAATTTTGCAACGACAGCGTCGGTGCCCTGAAGGCCGAGGTCGGCAAAATCGCCGTCGGTTGAAAGGAACTTACCGCCTGCAGCAAAGCCGCCGTCGGGCGTTGCGGTTACTGCAACAAAGTAGTCTGTGGAAGTACCGCCGACGTGCTTGTACCACTGCAAGTTACCGTCAGCGGAAATCTTTGCGATAACGGAAAGGTAAACTTTGCCGGCGTTTTCGTAGCCGAGGTCTGCTGCGTTGGACTCACCTACGGCAATGAAGCTGCCGTCTGAAAGCTGTGCAAAGTCATACATTCTTGTGTGACCCGAAGTGCCGATGGGGCAGATCCATTTGAGGCTGCCGCTTTCATCGTACTTGGCAAGGAACGAATAGAAGCCTGTCTGGCTGAAGCTTGCGAAATCGGCATCTGTGGATTCGGTGCTGCCCAGGGCAACAAAGCTGCTCTTGCCGGTTGAAAGCACCTTGGTGAATTTATCGTTTTTCTTGCCGCCGAGACCCTTTATCCAGTCAACCGTAGAGGCTATGTTGATTTCGGGAAACTCGATTACGGGCTTATCTTTTTCTGTTTCTGTGGGTGCGTAAAGGGGATTGTCAATAACGTTGGTTGTGGTAACCCTGTCGTTCTTCTTGGTGGTGTAGTGCTTTGTTATCTGGTGCTCGAGCGTTACCTCGACCGTGTGGGTTACGTTTTCGGTGCGTGTTTCGGTTACAACCTCTGTAAAGGTTTCACCGTTTTCCTTGGTTACGGTTTCACCGTTCTTGTCGGTAACGGGCTGTGTAACGTTGCTGCCGTCCTTGTTGGTTACAACGTCGGTAAATACAACGGTTTCGTTTACCATAGTTGTTTCGCCGTTCTTGTCTGTTACGAGTTCACCATTCTCGTTGTAAAGGGGATAGGTGTGGTAAATAACGCTTGTGACTACAGGACGTGTCTGCTTCACGGTAACTTTTTCGCCGTTGGCGTTTGTATAGGTTTCGCCGTTTTCGTCCGTTGCGTAAACAACGCTTGTAATCCATTCTTCGGTAAGGGGCTCACCGTCCGGACCGAGAACGGTACAGCCGTTTTCGTCTGTTACAAATACGTTGATTCCCGTGTGGCCATCGTTCTGCTTGTTGCAGGCTGTGAACAGCAGCGCTGCGGCAACGAGCATTATTGCTACAGGTATGAGTGCTTTTCCTTTCATTTTTTTACTCCTCCTATGTATTTTATATTTATTGATTTGTCAAATCAAAACAGTTAATGTAATTATAACACAACGGATATTTCAATGCAAGATGAATATATATAGTTTTAAGTTAAATAATAAGAATAATAAATAAAGAAAAATGGAAATGTTTACAAAAACTTTGTGGGAATGTAAATTTAAGGAAAAAATATTTACAAACGGTTAAAACTATAGTATAATATCTTCCAAATAAAGGGGAGTAGCTCGCACCCTGAGGTGTAATATTGGTCGTCATCCACGACTCTTTCGCAGAGTCCGCCAATATTTTAAAGAGTGAGACTTTTATCGCACAGAGTTTTTTACATTCGTTGCGATAAGGGTCTTTATTTTTTTAACGGGCAAGACCTTGTTTTATTTCATTAAATAAGGAGTTGAAACAATGCAATTCTATCTTCAGGAAACCAAGGACGTTTTCTCTGCTGTAGGCAGTAACGAAAACGGTCTGTCCTCGCAGGAGGCAGCAAGCCGTCTTGAAAAGAATGGCAAAAACAAGCTCGCAGAGGCCAAGAAGGACTCTATGTTCAAACGCTTCGTCAATCAGATGAAGGACCCGATGATTATCATCCTTCTCGTTGCCGCAGTTATTTCTGCCGCTACGGAAATGATTGAGCACGGCGGCTGGACAACACCGACAGATTCAATTATCATTCTTGCTGTTGTTCTTATCAACGCTGTTCTCGGCGTTCTTCAGGAAAGCAAGGCTGAAAAGGCTGTTGAGGCACTTCAGAAGATGTCTGCAGCAACAACAAAGACCCTTCGTGACGGCAAGGTTGAAACCGTCAAGAGCGAGGATCTTGTTGTAGGTGACGTTGTCCTTCTCGACGCAGGCGATGCTATTCCCGCCGACTGCCGTATTTTCGAATGCGCCAGTATGAAAATTGAAGAGGCTGCGCTTACGGGAGAATCCGTTCCCGTAACAAAGCTTGTAAAGGCTCTTATGGGCAAAAACGACAGCGACGAAATTCCGCTTGGCGACCGTAAGAATATGGCTTATATGGGCTCTACTCTTGTTTACGGCCGCGGTAAGGCTGTTGTTACCGCAACGGGTATGGACACCGAAATGGGCAAGATTGCCAACGCCATCACCCTTGCAGAGGAAGGCAAAACTCCGCTTGAAATCAAGCTTGAGCAGCTTTCCAAAATCCTTACAAAGCTTGTTATCGGTGTTTGCGTATTCATTTTCGCATTCAACATTGTTACAAAATACTTTATGGGCCCCGAGGGTGCAGAGCTTTTCCCGATTGCGCTTGATTCGTTCATCACCGCTATCGCACTTGCTGTTGCTGCTATTCCCGAAGGCCTCGTAGCCGTTATGACCATCGTTCTTTCAATGGGCGTTACAAATATGTCCAAGAAGAACGCTATCATACGTAAAATGACGGCGGTTGAAACGCTTGGCTGTACACAGATTATCTGTTCGGATAAGACGGGTACGCTTACCCAGAACGTTATGACCGTTGTTGACCACTACGCAGAGGATGAAATCCGCCTTGCAACCGCAATGGCTCTTTGTACAAACGCACAGGTTGAGCCCGACGGCAAATCCACCGGCGAGCCCGACGAGGTTGCTCTTATCAACTACGCAAAGACACTCGGTCTTACAAAGGAAGAGCTTGTTGCAAAAACTCCCAGAGTCGGCGAGGTTCCGTTTGACTCCGGCAGAAAGATGATGAGTACCGTTCACTCGGCTGACGGAAAGTACGTTCAGTTCACAAAGGGTGCTCCCGATGAAATTCTCAAGAAGTGTACCCACGCCTTTGTAGGCGGTCAGGTTGTAGCTATGACCGACGAAATAAAGGCAAAGGCAGCTGAGGAAAACACAAGAATGGGTAACAAGGCTCTTCGTGTTTTCGCCGTTGCTTATAAAATGTACGATGCAGAGCCTGCGGTTTACGATTCCGCTTCTCTCGAGTACGATATGATATTCATAGGTCTTACAGGTATGATTGACCCCGTGCGTCCCGAGGTTAAGGATGCTATCGCAGAATGCCGTACAGCAGGCATCAAGCCGATTATGATTACAGGCGACCATATCAATACCGCAAAGGCTATTGCAAGAGAGCTCGGTATTCTCTCTGATGATTCTCAGGCTATGATGGGTGTCGATATCGACAAGTACACCGACGAAGAGTTTGAGAAAATGGTCGAAAACATCAACGTTTACGCCCGTGTTCAGCCCGAGCACAAGACAAGAATTGTCAACGCATGGAGAAACAAGGGCTACGTTACCGCTATGACAGGTGACGGCGTTAACGACGCACCGTCAATCAAGAGTGCCGACATCGGTGTCGGTATGGGTATCACCGGTACGGATGTTACCAAGAACGTTGCTGATATGGTTCTTGCAGACGATAACTTTGCAACCATCGTTTCCGCAGTCGGCGAAGGCAGAAGAATTTACGATAACATCCGTAAGGCTATCCAGTTCCTTCTCGGCTCAAACCTTTCCGAGGTTATCTCTATTTTCTTCGCTTCCCTTATGAATTTCACAATTCTTCAGGCACCGCACCTTCTCTTCATCAACCTTATTACGGACTCCCTGCCTGCACTTGCACTCGGTACCGAAAGACCCGAGGCTGATATTATGAGAAGAAAGCCCAGAAGCAAGAACGACGGTATTTTTGCAGGCGGTCTCGGTGTTGACTGCGCCTACCAGGGTATCATCGTTTCCGTTCTTACCGTTGCCGCTTTCTATATCGGTGAATTCCTTGAAACAGGTCACCTTATCTGGAGAAACATTCCCGACAGCAACGAGGGTATGACAATGGCATTCTTCACCATGGCTATGTGTGAAATCTTCCATTCGTTCAATATGCGCTCACAGCGCGGTTCAGCCGTTGCAATGGTGTTCAAGGGCAGCCACAATATCCTTCTCTACGGTGCAATGGCTCTCTCCTTCGTTCTTACAACCGCAGTTGTTGAGGTTGACTTCCTTTCAAACCTCTTCGGCTTTGCACACCTCGACCTCAAGGCATACCTCATCTCTCTCGGTCTTGCCTTCCTTGTAATCCCGATTGTCGAAATTGTAAAGTTCATTCAGAGAAAAACTGCGAAAGACTGATTGAAAACCAACCTAACAAAGCCGCCAGCTTGAAATAAAGCTGGCGGCTTTTTGCTGTCACGGAACAGTAGAGCGTTTTTTAATTATTTATTGATTTAAACATTTGAAAATGATAAAATAATTTCATAATCCTGCATAAAGGAGAAAAGTTATGAAATTCAATCGTATTATATCGTTGTTACTATGTTTGGCTGTTCTTCTTGGCCTTGGTGCTGTCGGTGCTTCGGGTGCGGAAGAAAAATCACCGAAGGTACAGCCGTCAACCTGGGCGGCTGTTGATGGGCTTGGCAGGACGCTTTCTGACGGTACAGATGTCAGCGGCAAAAGGCAGGACAGGTTTGTCGGTGTTTTCTACTGGACTTGGCATTACCGCTGGGTTGAGGACCACGAGCCGCTGACTACGGGCAGCGTGCTTGACAAATACCCCGAAGCCGTAAACGATTGGGAACACCCTGCGTGGGGCAACACCTATGACGGCAGACCCTATTTCTGGGACGAGCCTCTGTATGGCTTCTATACGAGCACGGACAGATACGTTCTGCGCAAACACGCTGAGCTTCTGGCGGATGCCGACGTTGACGTTGTTATTTTTGACACGACAAACGGCACGCTTTTGTTTGAGCCTGCAGCAGGTCCGCTTCTTGAGGTGTGGAGCGAGGCAAAGGCAGACGGTGTTGACGTGCCACAGGTTGCCTTTATTCTCAATTTCGGCGGTGCCGAGGACACACGCACACAGCTGAGAACGCTTTACGATATAATGTACTCGAAAGGTCTGTATGAAGACCTCTGGTTTATGTGGGAGGGTAAGCCCCTTGTAATGGCGGATATCCGTTGCCTTGACCTTAATGATGAAACCGACAAGGCGATTTTCGACTTCTTCACCTTCCGCGACAACGAGTCAACCTATTTTGCGGATGACACAAACTTCCTTGACGATACCTGGGGCTGGTGCTCGGATTACGAGCAGACAAAGTTCGGTAAGCGCCTTTTCGGCGGTGTTGAGCAGATGTGCGTTTCCGTTGCACAGAATGCTAACGAACACGGTCTGAATGCGCTGAATTGTCCCGATGGTACCGTTCAGGGCAGAAGCTTTACCGACGGTGCTTTTTCTTACACCTACTCCTATGCAGGTAAGGAAATAACGGTAGACAAAACAATTGAAAATTCACTTCTGTACGGTCTTAATTTCCAACAGCAATGGGATTACGCACTGGAAAATGACCCCGAATTTATTTTTGTAACCGGCTTTAACGAGTGGATTGCAGGCCGATGGAAGGAATGGAACGGCACGGAAAACGCCTTCCCGGACCAGTTCAGCCCCGAATACAGCCGTGATGTTGAACCGAGCAAGGGCGTGCTGAAGGATCACTATTACTACCAGCTTTGTGAAAATATCCGCCGCTTCAAGGGTGTTGAAAACATGCCTGCAACAGATGCAGAAAAAACAATTGATATTTCACAAAGTACGGAACAGTGGAACAGTGTAAAGCCCGAGTACAACCACTACACGGGCGGTGAAAGCCGTGACAGCGCAGGCTGGCTCGGAACGTATTACACCAATGACACACACCGCAACGATATTGCCAAGGCAAAGGTCGCCTATGACAGCGACAACGTTTATTATTACGTTGAAACCGTTGATAACCTCACCCCCGAAACCGACGGTGCCTGGATGCGCCTGTTTATTGATACCGATACAAGCGGTGTTTCGCCCAACTGGGAGGGCTTTGAGTATGTTATCAACCGCAGCTCACCCGAAAACGGAAAAGTTACGGTTGAGCGTTCAACGGGTGGCTTCAGCTTTGAAACAGTTGCTCTTGCCGATTACAGCGTAAACGGCAATATATTGCAGATAGCCGTGCCGAGAAATTCACTCGGCCTTGACGGCGAAACGGTAAAATTTAATTTTAAATGGGTTGATAACGTTGAAAGCGAGGATATTCTCGATTTCTATACCGACGGTGACGTTGCCCCGGGCGGAAGATTCACCTTCGTCTTTGACAGCACCGCAGACGGTGAAGAAATATCCCCGAGAGAAACTGATGAAAATATCTTTTCAAAGCTGTTCAAAGCCCTTTTTGAAAAGGTTGAAAGACCATACGCAGATTTACGCAAGCTGATTAATTACTATTTATGATTTTGCAGTAATAAAAAAGCTCTCTGTTTTGTGCAGAGAGCTTCGTTTTATTTTATTCGTTTTATTCTGTCTCCTGTCACGAAAAACACCTTATCGGAAATATCCATAAGCGGTTTGTCGTGCATTGAGTCAGTGTAAAGTGTATCAATTTTTCCTTTAGGATAACGCTCGTAAAAAGCTTTTATCTTGTTTTCACGGAAACACACCATACCGAGCTTGCCTTTTTCAACGTCATACTTTGTGCCGACATAATTTTTGATTCCAATTCTGCGGCACACCTCTGCAATTACGATTTCGGGCGAAGCGGAAATTACTATATCGTCCTCACTTCTCACGTCCGAATAAAACGGCTTTATCTTATGTATGTGTTTGTCCCAGAATTCGTTTACAAGGCTGTCAAGGTTATCAAGCCCCGAAACATATTCCTCGAAAATTTCACCGTATTTCGCAAGTGCGGATTCAAGACGGAGTATGCCCAGCTTATACTGTGCCACACCGGAAACCATATGCGGAACGTTTTTGAGTAGGGTAGGGTCTTTCTTGAGCACCATTATAAACAGGTCAACAAAGCTCTCGCCCCTGTAAATTGTGTTGTCAAAATCAAATACATTCATTGTCTTATCCGGCTGTTTTTACTTTCTTACATCGTAGTTCGTAACGGTGATTTTAACGTCACAGTTACGGTAGGGTGCGGAATGTGTGTTGTAGCTTACGCTGAGATACAGACCGTTTGCAATTGAGTAGTAAATATAGCTTTCGCCGTCCTCTTCCTTTTCGGGAAGGTTGTCACCGAGAGTCTGTTCAAAGCCTGCGGCCTTGCACTTGTTGATGTACTTGAGATAATCGGCATAGCTCATATCGTTAAGGTAGATAACCGCAACCTCGCCGTCCTCATTCTTGGAATAACTGCTGTCGGAAATTTTATCATTAAGTACGGGAACCTTTTCCATAAACTTATATCCGGGCCAACTCATTCCCTTGTCTGCCATTGTGTAGCCGGGTGCAACTGTGGGAGCCTGAGTTGCACCCGGGTATGTTTCAATATCGAAAACAACCGTTGTTACAACCTGAACGTTTTCAGATCCTTTTTCATCTGTAACTATTTCTGTCATAGGCTTGCTGTTGTCATCAAGAATAACATAGTAATGCTGTGTTGTCTGCAATTCGCCCGAAGCGTTTGTAACCCAGCCGCCGGGCACACCTGTTTCCTCGGTAACGGGCTCGGTGGTCTGGTTTTCGTCAATATTGTTCTTGCAGGCGGCAAATGCAAAAATCATAGAAAAAGCAAGAACAACAGCGATAATTTTTTTCATTTCCCATATCTCCTTTTAAAAAGTTACCTGTAATTTTAACATATGCAGGGAAATTAGTCAATCGTATAATATTGAATTGATAATAATGAATAATAAAATCCGGAGCAGCTCCTTCCCTTGGTTACTGCTCCGGATAAAAATGTTATTGTTTTTTCTCAAAGATAAAACCGTCTCCGTCTGCCTTGCAGACACAGGCGTCGCCTGTGTTGATTCTTCCTTCAAGTATTTCTTCGGATAGCTTATCTTCGATTCTGGACTGTATTGCTCTGCGCAAAGGTCTCGCACCGTAAACGGGGTCAAAGCCTGCGTCGGCAATTTTTTCTACGGCGTTTTCGTCGAAATCAATTGTTATTCCCATAGCCGCAACACGCTTTGTGAGTGCAGAAAGCATACGCTTTGCAATTTCTTTGATATCCTCTTTCACAAGCTTGCGGAAAACGATAATATCGTCAACTCTGTTTAAGAATTCGGGTCGGAACGCTTTTTTGAGCTCACCCATAACAGCTTCCCTTATCTTTTCGTCGCTCATACCTGAACCTTTTTCATTGCCGAAGCCAAGGCTTGAGCCGCTGCCTGCAATCATTTTTGCACCGATATTGGAGGTCATAATGATAATGCAGTTTTTAAAATCTACCTTTCGTCCTTGCGAATCGGTGAGTATGCCGTCATCAAGAATCTGCAGAAGCATATTGAAAACGTCGGGGTGCGCCTTTTCAATTTCGTCAAACAGAATAACCGAATAGGGCTTGCGGCGCACACGCTCGGTAAGCTGACCGCCTTCATCGTAGCCGACATAGCCGGGCGGTGAGCCGACAAGGCGTGAGGTGGTGTGCTTTTCCATATATTCGGACATATCGAGCCTTATCATTGCGTTTTCATCACCGAACATTGAAGCGGCAAGGGTTTTGCAAAGTTCGGTTTTACCCACACCCGTGGGACCGAGGAAAATAAACGAGCCCGTGGGGCGTTTCGGGTCTTTGAGACCTACTCTGCTGCGGCGGATTGCACGGGAAACTGCCTTTACGGCTTCATCCTGACCTACAATACGCTCATGCAGCTCGTTTTCCATGTTCAGCAGTCTTGCGCTTTCTTCTTTTGTAAGCTCAACAACGGGTATCCCCGTCCAGCCTGAAACAATTTCGGCAATTTCGTTTGCCGTAACCTCACCTGCGGTGCTTGAACTGCGCTGCTGCCAGTCATCCTTCTGGCGCTTTAATTCAAGCTGTACTTCACGCTTTTCGTCCCTGATTTTGGCGGCACGCTCAAATTCCTGCGAGTTGATAGCTGCTGCCATTTCGTCATCAAAGGATTTGATTTTTTCTTCAAGCTCCTTCAGGTCGGGCGGTGCGGTGAATGCACGCAAACGCACCTTTGAAGCCGCCTCATCAACAAGGTCAATCGCCTTGTCGGGCAGGAAACGGTCGCCGATATATCTTACCGACATTTTTACTGCGGCAATTATGGCTTCATCGGTGATTTTTACCTTGTGGTGTGCTTCGTAGCGGTCACGCAGACCCTTGAGGATTTCCGCTGCCTCGTCCTCGCTCGGCTCACCGACGGTTACGGGCTGAAAGCGCCTTTCAAGTGCGGCATCCTTTTCAATATGCTTGCGGTATTCCTCAAGCGTTGTTGCGCCGATAACCTGAATTTCACCCCTTGCAAGCGAGGGCTTGAGAATATTTGCGGCGTCAACCGCACCCTCTGCCGAGCCTGCTCCGATAAGGGTGTGTAGCTCATCGATAAACAGTATAACATTTCCGCTTTTTGCAACCTCTTCAAGGGCTGTTTTGATTCGTTCTTCAAAATCGCCCCTGTACTTTGTGCCGGCAACCATACCCGTAAGGTCAAGCGAAACTATACGCTTGTCAGCAAGCGTTTCGGGTACTTCGCCCGAAGCAATCTTGAGCGCAAGACCTTCTGCAATTGCCGTTTTGCCGACACCGGGCTCACCGATAAGACAGGGATTGTTTTTTGTGCGGCGTGAAAGAATCTGAATAACTCTTTCTATCTCCTTCGACCTGCCGATAACGGGGTCAATTTTGTTGTTTTTGGCGTAATCGGTCAGGTCTCTGCCGAACTGCTCAAGAGTAGGTGTGTCTGATTTGCCGCTTGCTTTGCCGCCTTTTTCACTGCCTTGCTTTGACGAGGGTGAATTTGCATTGACTGCCTTTACCGTGTCACCAAGTACATCCGAGGGCGAAACGCCGAGCTTTGTGATAATGTTCACAGCGCAGTTGGAGCCCTCCTTGATAAGCGAAATGAGCAGGTGCTCAGTGCCCGTGTAAGTGTGACCCATTGAGCGGGCGGCGGCAACGGAAAGCTCAATAATATATTTGAGCCTTGGTGTAAAATCGTCGGGCACAAGCACCGTAGGTGTGCCGACACCGACTGTTGATTTGAGCACACTTTCAACGTCGTCAATAGCTATGCCGCGTGCGTTGAGTGCCGTGCAGGCAACACCGCCGTCGGTTTTAAGCAAGCCTGCAAGCAGGTGCTCACTGCCGACATAGGTGTGTCCCATATTTTCGGCAACCTCAACCGCTGCATTAAGTGCCGAATTGCCCTTCTGTGTAAAGCCTGTAAACTTGTACATATTAAATCACTACTCCTTCCACAAAGTATGATTTTAAATCCTGATTAACTAAGTGCTTCCCTTACTGCCTTTGCTCTTATTGCATCTCTTTCCGCAGGTTCAAGTGTTCTGCCTTCCCTTGCGTTTACGGTTGCGGGCTGCATATCAACGTTTAATTCGCTGAGCGCTTCAAGGCTTACGTCGAGCAAGCCCTCTGCCGCACCGAGGCGGACGAGTGAGGAAAGCTGCATAAACTCTTCGCAGCTCATAAGTCTTGCATTTTTCAGTATTCCCAGCGCACGGAAGATTTTGTCCTCACATACGGGATTTTTGATAATCTGTTCACGAAGCGAAAGCTCCTGCGCAACAAGCTGCTGTGCAATTGATTTAAGGTTGCTTAATGCGGTTTCCTCGCTTATGCCGAGGGTTACCTGGTTGCTCAGCTGATACATATCACCGTTGGGGCTTGAGCCTTCACCGTAAGCACCTCTTATAATAAGACCGAGCTTTGATACCGTTGCGGCAATTTTTGTAATCTGACCGCTTTTTGCAAGTGCAGGCAGGTGAAGCATAACGGAAGCTCTCATAGCCGTGCCGAGGTTTGTCGGGCACTGTGTAAGGAAGCCGATACGCTCGTCAAAAGCAAGCTTCAATTTAGAAGAGATAGCGTTGTCAAGGTCGTCTGCACGCTTATATGCGCTGTCCAGAGCAAGACCTGCTTCCATAACCTGAAGGCGGATATGGTCTTCCTCGCAGAGCATAATGCTCACAGACTCATCCTCGGAAAGCAGAAGTGCTCTGCCCTTGACCTCGCTTGCAAATTCGGGGCTTACAAGGTGGCGTTCAGCCATTGAAACCGCCTGCGCACGGGTGAGGTTTTCCATTTCGATGTAGCTTAAATCCTCGCCGCAGCTGCCCAGAAGAGCATCTCTTACAAGTGCGTTTACCTGAGCCTTTCCCGAAGCGTCGAGCTTTGCGGGGAAGGGGTACTCCTCAAGGTTTCTGGCAAGGCGTATTCTCGTGCTGACAACTACTCTGCATTTTTCGCTGTTGCCTATATACCATTTACTCATTTTCCTTCGCCTCCTTCAAGCTCACGGATTTCATCACGCAGCTTTGCTGCCTGTTCAAATTCCTGTTCCTTTACGGCTTCTTCAAGCTTTATTTTAAGCTGTGCAATCTGCTCCTCTTTTGTGGGTACGGCGGCTTCCTCGTGGGTGACTTCAATTTTCTTGCCCGAGTGAAGTGCTCTGCCGTGAATTCTTTCAAGTGAGGGCTGAAGCTTATCGAAAAAAATTCTGTAGCATTCCGCACAGCCGAGGCGGCTTTCCCTTACGATATCGTTAAAGGAGTTGCCGCATTTCGGGCAGCGCTCAACCTTTGTGCCGATAGCCTTTCTGCCTACGTCGCCGAGAAAATCCGAAAAGAAATCGCTTAAGCTCAACGGTGCAAAGCCCGAAAACATATCGGTGTAGCCCAATTCCTTTGCACACTGTGAGCAGAGGTGGTGCTGAGTTGTTTCGCCGTTTACAACTCTTTTGATGTGTGTGGTTGCCTGCGCCTTTGCGCAATTCTGACATAACATTATATATTCCTCCTTACCTTTCCTTTTATGAATTTATTACCTGAAGTAACATCTGCTTGAATACAGATGCTCTGACTGTGTCTCTGACAGGTTGGTTAAGATTTCTGTAGCAGTTGTCGCTTACAGCCGCAAGCATAATTTTTGCCGTTTTGTTTGAAATAATTTCTCTGCCTGCGAGATTTATTATATGCGCACGTGCCGTCTTTTCATCAATACCTGTGCCAATATGATTGAGCAGGTGCATTACCATATCGCCTGGGGTAGTATATGCCGCACGGGTGATTCGGATGTAACCGCCGCCGCCTCTGCGGCTTTCGACGATATATCCCTGCTCGGGCGTAAAGCGTGAGGAGATAACGTAGTTAATCTGGCTTGGCACACAGCCGACAAGCTGTGCCAGTTCGTTTCGCTGCATTTCGGCGCTTCCGCCGTCCGCCTCAAGCATATCCATAATAAGCTTTGCGATAGTGTTGCTGATATTCACACTCTTCACTTCCTTATTTCTTTTTATGAAAAGCCTTGGGGTAGCTTTGAAAACTCAAAGTGCAAAGATAGTTCGCAAGATTTGTGCAATGAGTTTTCAAAGGTGTCCTTAGTTGACTTTGACTTTCTTTGACCTTATTTTAAATCAATTTGACCAAACCGTCAAAGGTCAATAAAGGTCAAAACTGTTTTCTGTGCCCCGATTTTTAAAAATAGCTCCCGAATGCTCCTGTTTTCTTCGATTTTCTTAAAATTTGACTTTCCTTGACCTTTGCGTAAAAGTCAAAGGTCTGCCCTGACTAATCAGAGCAGACCTCGGAGGTTAAACTTATGACTATGATTTATTTTTTACGTTCACTTTAATCTTTCGTTAATTGAGAAGATTTTTTGTTTGATTATTCCTCGTCGTTACGCTTGCGGAGAACGAAAGCGAGTGCGGAAGAGCCGCCGAGAGCAGCAACCGCGGCAATTGTACCGCCGAGAGCAATACCCGTATCGGGTGTGCTTTCACCGCTGTCGGAGCCGCTGTTTTCAGAGTTAACGGCTGTTGTGGTGGTTACGGGCTTGGAGTTACCGCCGCCGAAGAGGAGGTTGTTGAGCCAGTCGAGCAGGTCGCTTGAAGCAAGGCCGTTGAGAATATCGGCGTAGCCGAGACCCATTTCGTCAAGCTTCTTGTAGATAGCATCTGCATAAGCAGGAATATCGGTGAAGCTCTCAACTCTGGGAAGACCGAGTGCTTCGTTGATATCGTTGAGTGTGTCCTTCATCTTCTCAAAGTCAATCTGACCGAGAAGCTTTGCGATAAGGGCAATTACGTCGTCCTTGTCGGGTGCTTCGGTTGAGCTTTCCTCACTTGAAGCCTCTTCGGAGGAGGACTCTTCGCTTGTTTCCTCTTCGGAAACGTTTTCTTCCGAGGTAGCTTCTTCGGAGGTGTTTTCCTCGCTTGAAGCCTCCTCGCTTGTGGTTTCTTCGTTTGTCACAGCCTCGGTGGTGGACTCATCCTCAGGTGCCGCAAAAGAGGTTACGCTGAGTGACAGGCACATTACCGCAGCGAGAACAGTTGCAAGAAATTTCTTGAGTGTCATTTGCCAAAATCCTTCCTTTTTGAAATTTTTGCTTTGGACGGCTGACAAACCGCCCGATGTGCGAAACTGTTTTGTTCGACAAAAAGATACTAACATCATCAGCATATTACAGTCAACGCACAAATATTGGAAAAGAACTGCCTGACGGAGCGAAGAACAAAAGAAACAAAACAATAAAAATAGCTCACACAGGAATTTTCCTGTGCAAGCCTTGTCAAATATATAGTTCAATTAAACAGCTCCGTTGAAAGATATCTGTCGCCTGTGTCGGGCAGAAGCACAACTATTCTTTTGCCCTCGTTTTCGGGGCGCTTTGCAAGCTCTATTGCCGCGAAAAGAGCGGCACCCGAAGATATGCCGACAAGCACGCCTTCTCTTTTGGCTATCACTCTGCCTGCTTCAAAAGCTGCCTCGTTTTCAACGGGTATAACTTCATCGTAAACAGTAGTATCAAGTACTTCGGGCACAAAGCCTGCACCTATGCCCTGCAGCTTGTGTGCACCTGCCTTGCCGCCCGTAAGCACGGGGGAGTCTGACGGCTCGACACCTATAATTTTTATACCTGAAATTTTTTCTTTCAGATATCTGCCCGTGCCTGTTACAGTGCCGCCCGTACCGATGCCTGCAACAAAGAAATCAACCTTGCCGTCGGTGTCCTCTAAAATTTCGGGACCCGTTGTGTTGTAATGTGCCTCGGGGTTTGCCGGATTAACAAACTGACCGGGGATAAAGCTGTTCGGATTTTCACGGCTGAGTTGTTCAGCCCTTTCAATTGCACCGCTCATGCCTTTCTCTCCGTCGGTCAGAATAAGCTCGGCACCGTAAGCCTTCATAAGCTGTCTGCGCTCAACGGACATAGTTTCGGGCATAACGATAATAATTCTGTAGCCTTTTACAGCCGCCATAAGGCAAAGACCAATGCCCGTGTTTCCGCTTGTCGGCTCAATTATTACGCTGTCAGGTTTTAACGCTCCGCTTTTTTCAGCATCCTCAATCATAGCCTTTGCAACCCTGTCCTTGACCGAGCCGGCAGGGTTGAGATATTCGAGCTTTGCAAGAATTTGTGCCTTCAGACTGTATTCTTTTTCAATATTGTGAAGTCTTACCAACGGGGTGCTGCCGATTAAATCTGCGGCAGAGGAATAAATCTTTGACATAACAAAAAACTCCTTAAATAATGACCCGGAGAATTATATTCAGAACTAAAAATACAATATTCACAGCAGTAAAAATGAGCATATATCTGCCCGAGCTTATGCTTTCCTTTGCAATGAGCTTGAATGAAATCAGGCTTGCCATTGACGCTATTAGTGTGCCCAATCCGCCGAGGTTTACACCTACAAGCAGAGCGGTTGCATTCTGCGTGAAGCCGGAGATAAATTTATCTTTGATTTTGTGAATTTATCATATATTATCATAAATAAACAGTACAGTAAAGATATTGCAATTATTTTAGAAAATATGATATAATGACAGCATCATACAGGAGGAGTGTTTTTATGGATGCTTTTTTTGCAAAAATTGTCTCATTTATAACCGCAATTTTTACTATGTTCAGCCTTATTTTCAACCCTGCCGAGCCTGTTGAAGGTGAGTTCGACGAGGTGACACCTGTTGTAAAGCAGGCTTTTGATGAGGGCGAGTTCACAATGGGCGAATACGATATTGTTGTTTCGCCGGACGGTAACGACGAAAACGACGGCTCACTTGAAAATCCGTTGAAGACGGTTGAAGCCGCAAAGGAAAAGGCAAAGGCAAGCTCTGCCGAATCTCTTACGGTATGGTTCAGAGAGGGTACATATAATATTACTTCCGCTCTGGAATTCACAGCGGCAGATAAAAGCGGCGTTCTTTACCGCTCATATCCCGGCGAAGAGGTTATCTTCTCGGGTGCAAAGGAAATAAGCGGTAACTGGAGCGAAACCACGGTAAACGGAGTAAAGGCTTTTGTTACCGATATGCCTGTTGAGAGTGATGCGGATTATTTCTATTCGCTCTTTAAGGACGGCAAGCGTCTTTCACGTCCTAATTATCCCGAAACAGATGTTTTCAAGGTTGCGGCAGAGCCTCTTGATAACGAAAAGGTGGTTGGTGATTGGTCGCCCGATTTCTTCGTTTTTTCACCGGTTATTTACGCTCATCCCGAAGACTTGCTTGATTTTGCAAACCCCGGGGATATTGACGTAAAGCTTATGCACTTCTGGTGCGAGGACCTTATGCCTGTTTACTCAATCGATAAGGCTACGGGCAGAATCTTAACGGAAAAAGCCACGGCAATGAAAACCCGTGTTGATGATAACTTTATTCTTGAAAATGTAAAAGAAGCACTCAATGCTCCCGGTGAATGGTATCTTGACCGTAGCGAGGGCAAGCTGTATTACGTGCCCGAAGAAGGCGACACGGTTGAAAATACAGTTGTCTGGGCGGCTGTAACCGAAAAGCTTATCACAATGAGCGGCGCAAAGGATATCTCTTTCCAGGGTATCCGCTTTGAAAACACCGACTGGGAACACGTTGACGGTACTCATACCGGTAACCGCTTTACTGCAATTCCTCCCTTTAACGAAATTATCAAGTACGGTACGGAGCATCCTCAGGCGGCGTTTGAAGTTCCTGCGGCAATATATGTTGCCTCTTCATCCAATGTTAACTTTACCGACTGCCGCTTTGAGAATATTTCTTATACAGCCGTAAAGTTTGACAAGGCAGCAACCGACTGTAACGTAACAAGCTGTTACTTCAACGAAATCGGTGCAAACGCTGTGTTTATCCACGGTGACTTTGTTGTTCCCGCAAGCACACAGCGTATAAACGTAACAGACTGCCACATCGGCAACTACGGCAGAATTTTCAACAACGCAATAGGTATTCTTCTTACATACGCTTATGACTGTGACCTTGCCAACAACGAAATTCACGACGGCTGGTACACAGGCATTTCCGTTGGCTGGAGCTGGGGCTATGCCGACAACCCGACAAACGCAATAAATATCAGCAATAACCTTATTTACAACATCGGTAACGCCTGGCTTTCCGATATGGGCGGTATCTATACCCTCGGTGTTCAGCCCGATTCAGTAATCAGCGGCAACGTAATTCACAACGTCGGCTGTGACGAAGGCGCTTACGGCTACGGCGGCTGGGGTATCTACCTTGACGAGGGCACAAGCGGAATGCTTGTTGAAAACAACCTTGTTTACGACTGTTCCTCAGAGACCTTCCACCAGCACTACGGTAAGGATAATGTTATCAGAAACAATATCTTTGCCTTCGGCGGTGAGGGTGCTTTCATAATTACCAGGCACGAAGAGCATAACTCCCTTACAGCTTCAAACAATATCTTTGTAACCGACAACCAGCCTATGTACGCATTCGCTCCCGAGAGCAACTGGTTTATCGATGACAGCAACATTTATTGGGATTACACCAACGGCGGTAACGTTTCTTCGGGCTCAACAATGGGTCTGTTTGACAGGAGGAGTATTCCTCTTGTAGTGGCAAGCGGATATTACAACAACGCCTTGTTTGCCGACCCGGTTTTCAAGGATGCTGCAAACTTTGACTTTACTCTTGCCAAGAATTCTCCCGCAATAGAAGCAGGCTTCACTCCGTGGGAGTACAGCGCAGGTACAAAAACGCTGTTTGATTGATAACATATTGATTTTTAATTACAGTTTTGCGATAAACTCGCAAAACTGTAATTTTTTATGCCTACATATTACAATTTTATTTTGTGCCGGCAGCAGAATTTTGACAAATCTGCCATTGGAAAACGTTAAAATAAAGTATATAATATTTAATCGTTAATTAATGTATTATGGAGTTAAAAAATATGGAGCGTAAAGAAATAAGAAATATTGCCATTATCGCTCACGTTGACCACGGCAAGACAACCCTTGTTGACGAGCTTCTCAAGCAGAGCGGCACTTTCCGTGAAAACGAGCAGGTTGAGGACAGAGTTATGGACTCAAACGACCTCGAGCGCGAAAGAGGCATTACCATACTTTCAAAGAATACATCCATCCGCTATATGGATACGAAAATTAATGTTGTCGATACCCCCGGTCATGCTGATTTCGGCGGCGAGGTTGAGCGTATACTGATGATGGTTGACGGCGTGCTTCTGCTTGTCGACGCGTTTGAGGGCTGTATGCCGCAGACACGCTTTGTTCTCAAAAAGGCACTGGGTCTTGGCAAAAAGGTACTCGTTGTTGTCAATAAAATTGACCGTCCCGGCGCAAGGCCTGCCGAGGTGCTTGACGAAGTTCTCGATTTGTTTATCGAGCTCGGTGCAGACGATGACCAGCTTGAATTCCCCGTTGTTTATGCCAGCGCAAGAGACGGCTATTCCTCGCTTGAGCCCGACGTACGCGAGGGCGATATGAGACCGCTTCTTGACGCTATTCTTAAAAATATCGAAGCACCCAAGGGTGACGTTGACGCACCGCTTCAGATTCTTTTCTCCTCACTTGAATACGATGATTACGTAGGCAGAATCGGTGTCGGCAGAGTTGAAAGAGGTACTGTTAAGAAGAACCAGATTGTCACTCTCTGCAAAACCGACGGCTCACAGAAAAACGAGCGTATAACAAGGCTTTATCAGTTTGAAGGTCTTAAGAGAGTTGAGGTTGAGGAAGCAAAGGCAGGCGACCTTATCTGCGTTTCGGGTATTCCCGAAATCAATATCGGCGAAACCGCCTGTGCTACCGACTGCGTTGAGCCTCTTCCCTTTGTTAAGATTGACGAGCCCACAATCTCGATGAACTTCATTGTCAATGACAGCCCGTTTGCAGGTCAGGAGGGCAAGTTTGTAACCTCACGTAACATCCGTGACCGCCTTTTCAAAGAGGTTGAAACAAACGTAAGTATGCGTGTTGAGGAAACCGAAACAACCGATACCTTCAAGGTTTCGGGCAGAGGCGAGCTTCACCTTTCAATCCTTATCGAAACAATGCGCCGTCAGGGCTACGAATTCCAGGTTTCACGCCCGAAGGTTATTCTTAAGGAAATCAACGGCGAAATCTGCGAGCCTGTAGAACTTCTTATCGTAGAAGTGCCCGAACAGTACGTCGGTGCGGTTATTGAAAAGCTTGGCTCACGCAAGGCAGAACTTGAAAATATGGGTGTGCGTGACGGCGGCTCAACTCACCTTGAATTCAAAATTCCTTCCCGTGGTCTTATAGGCTACCGCTCCGAATTCCTTACCGATACACACGGTGAAGGTATCATCAACACCATTTTCGAGGGCTACACACCCTACAAGGGAGAAATTCAGATGCGCTACACCGGCTCTCTCGTTGCAAGCGAGGCGGGCGAAACAACAAGCTACGGACTTTACAACACGCAGGAGCGCGGAAACATGTTCGTTGGCGTTCAGACTCCCGTTTATGAGGGCATGATCGTTGGTATGTGCCCGAAGCAGGAGGATATCGCCCTGAACGTATGTAAGGAAAAGCACCTGAGCGCTGTTCGCTCCAAGGGCGCGGACGAGGCGTTGATCCTGACACCCCCGCTCATCTTCTCTCTT
>JAZOMP010000176.1:0-4820 GCA_045654045.1 Acutalibacteraceae bacterium | reverse complement strand
CAATACACAAAGTAAAACCTTAAGCTTTTGAAACTTCTCTGACGAAAAAACAACTACGCAATCTATGCTCTTTGAATTTCCCAAAACACCCTAAAGTGAAAAATTTAAGGGGTAAAAATTCAATGTACGACAAATCGGTTTTTGAAAAGACAAAATATTTTATTATTGACATGGACGGCACCTTCTATCTCGGCAATTCAATTATTCCGGGTGCTGAAAAGTTTATTGAAAAATTAAAGGAAACGGGCAGGGACTTCCGCTTTTTCACAAACAACTCCTCGAACAACGTTGAGGTCTGCTGTAAAAAACTTGAAAAGATGGGCTATCCTGTGCCTGAGGAAAAAATTATAATTTCCTCACACGTCACTATTGATTATCTTTTGCGAAATCATCCGGGCGAAAAGGTTTACCTTCTTGGTAACGAAAGGCTGACTAACGATTTTATAAACGCGGGTATCGTCCTCACTGACGAAAAGCCCGATGTAATTGTTCTCGGCTTTGACACAACCCTTACCTACGAAAGAATCAGTAAGGCAGCCAACTGGATGGCACAGGGAGTAACCTATATCGCAACCCATCCCGACCTCAACTGCCCGATGGCAGAGGGCTTTATGCCCGACACTGGCTCTATGATCGAAATGTTCGCCGCCTCAACGGGTAAGCGCCCGATAGTTATGGGCAAGCCTATGGAGGAAACGGTCAACTACGTTACAAGCCTGCTAGGCTGCGAGAGGGAAGAAATAGCCTTTGTCGGTGACAGACTGGCAACGGATATAGCAATCGGCTTCAACCACGGCATTCCCAGCGCACTTGTGCTCAGCGGAGTTACAAGCGCCGAAGAGTACGCCGACAGCCCGATAAGGGCAAGTGTCGTTGCCGAGGACCTCAGACAGCTCGGCGAATATCTCTGATAAATTTAAGGCGGCGTTTTTACTTGCCATCTTACCTAAGAAAGGACAGAAAAATAATGCTCCACGAAAACCTTAAAAGACTCCGTAAGGCTTGCGGCTTCAGGCAGGAGGAAGTAGCGAAAATACTAGGGGTTGACCGTTCAGCTTACTCTTACTATGAGAGTGGTAAAACTGAGCCGAGCGTAAAAAACCTTATTAAAATAGCAAGAATGTTCAAGGTAGATATTGACGTGCTGGTCGGTAACAGCGAATATGCTACCGCACTTGCTCTTAATAGCGAGCCTGCTGATGAATACGATTCTCAGCTTTGTGCTGACCTAGATTCGCTGCGCAGCTGCTCTTCACAGGAAAGAATTCTTGTTGCCATGCTTCGTCAGGCTCAGGATAAAGAGGCATTCATCTCTGCCGTCAAGGCACAGTATGAGGCCGAAGCTTCAGAATAAAAAAGAGAGGTGTAATTATGTTTTGTCAGAATTGCGGTACACAGATAGCTGACGGAACCGTTATCTGTCCCGCTTGCAACACCCAGCTTTCCCCCAGCATGGGAAATGGCCCTTCTCCGTCTCCCGCACCCGCTCCGCAGCCTGAGCCCAAGCCCGAGAAAAAGGGTAAAACGGAAAACCCCAAGGGTAAGGGATATGCCGCCGTTGTTTCGGCGCTTATGGCTTTCCCGACACTTATCTGCCTTGTTGCGGACTATCTCGGTCCACCCGAATGGATAAGAAGCTTCTTCCCGGGCAGAGAATGGGCAGAGCCCGGTATTATCACCTGGTCAGCCTATCTTCTCGGTATTGTAATGTGCATGTGGATGATGATAGTTCTCCCTGCAATCAAGCCCAAACGTCCCGCAGTTACGGTCGGCGTGTGTATGGCTGTGCTTTCGCTCTATCTGCTCTTCCTCGCTTACATAAACCACAGCGCAGGCTGGTACGTTGATTACGTTCTTCCCATTTGCCTGATGCTTACGGTTTCCTCGGCGATAATGAGTATACTTATGGCGTACAAGGTTATTCCCGCCGGTCATATTGCTTCCGCTATCATTGTTCAGGGCGCTCTGCTTTGCCTTGGTATCGAAATTCTCTTCGATATGCAGCAGAGAGGTGCAATTAACCTTCGCTGGTCAATCATCCTTGCCGTTGCCGCAATTTCCGCAGTAGGTATCTACGAAGCTGTCAGCTATGCGGTAAGAATAAACAAAAAGTAAATATAATTATTATAGCCCTGTGCCGATTTTTAACGGTGCAGGGCTGTTCTTTTTATTCAATCATCATCTCTCTTGCAACACCTGCACTCTTCTGGAACAAAAACTCTCCCGTAATTTTTTCATTTATCGAAACCTTTTCTTCCAGTATTTCCGCACCGCCGAGGGTATCGATTTTTTTTAACAGATAATCCTCTGCCGTGCTTAATTTCTGTTTGCTGTTTTCTATTTGTTTTTCCTTTACGGTGCAGGTACTGAAAAGTTGCTTCGTACAGCCTATGGGCAGATAAATTCCGCCTATGCATAACGCGGATTTTCTCGTGGCATACGGTGCGGCACCGCTTTGAATAAACAGCGGTATGTCAAACCCGAATACGTGTAGGGTTGTGTGCGTTTTCTGCTCTGTTTGCACAACGTTTTTAATTGTTTTCTGCGGTGAAGCTGTAATTTCTGTCTGTGCGGTAATAATTGCATAAGCTTCGGCGTGGCGGAATCTTACCGACCCGTCGGCAAGCTCAACAAAGCCGCCTGCAAGCACGTCGCCTGCTCTTACGGCTTCGCCTTGGCTGTACATTTTCGTGCCCTCATAAACCTCAAGCACGGCTATCTGCCCGTCAACAGTACTCACAACGTCACACGGTGCTTCGCCTGAAATCATAGTCGGCACAGGGGTGCGCTCCATAACCTCAACGTTTACGGCAGAGCCCATGCGGTTTATTGCTATATACGTAACGTTTTCAAGCCTTGACAACGCAAAAAATCTGATTTCAGCGGCGTTGATTGAGTCGGCAAAAACACCGGGTTCAAGCCCTGCTTCAGACAGAACGGCAAGTATTTCCTCGTCACTTGTAACGGCGTTTCCGTTTATGTTGATAGTCCATACCATTGAAGAAAGAACGGAAATTATCACAATAAAAAGCCCGAATCCAATCAGCAGGCCTGAACGGCGGCGGTGTTTATCAAGGAAAAAAGGCAGCCCCCTTCTTTGCTGTATTTTCAGCCTCATTCCCGAACGCACGGCACATTTTCTGATTCGAAGGTAGCTTTCAATTTTTGTGCATGCGGTAATTCCTTTGCTGTCGGGCTTCAGGTTCCACAGCGGAATCCCTTCAAGTGAGCACAGGTTAATGAATCTTTCCGTAAAGCCGCCCGAAGCCGAAAACCGAACGTAGCCGCAAAGCAGGTGTAAAAGAACGGAGAATATCATTTTTTGCCTCCGTTCAGTTGAATTCGACGCAGGAAAACGAACCGCTGATAAGGGCATTTTCACCGTCAAATGACGTTATTTCAAGCCCGGTTCCGCCGAAAGCAACACTCATACTGCCAAGGCTGAGAACGATTTTTTCTGTGCTGTATTCAACGATACCTCTGCACCCCTCTACAGATGCTGCAGTGTTTCCCGAAAGTTCGATTGAAGCGCAGTCACCAACTGCAAGCGGCGGCATTTCAAGGCTTGCCAGAAATTTATCTTTGATTTTTCTCTCTCTTTCCATAATTAATCTATCACTCCCTATCGGTAATATATGCTTATGTTAAGCAATAAAATTACATTGAAAGAGAGTTGGTATGAGATGAAAAAAATAAAAATATCAGGCTTTGCCGTACCCATTATTGCCGTAAGCACAGCCTGTATGCTTGTTGCCTGCCCCGAATGTTGCGTAAAGGGTGCTGTGTCTGGTCTTGTCACCTGCGCATCGGTTGTAATACCCTCGCTTTTTCCGTTTGTGATTGTAAGTAATTTTGTTGCTTTGTCACCCTCGTGCAGCGGGACAATGCGTGTTTTCTCGCCTGTAATGCGCCATATATTCCGCTTGCCTGCCTGCGCCGCACCTGCAGTTGTTTTCGGATTTTTGGGCGGCTATCCCGTCGGGTGCTCTGTTGCGGCTCAGCTTTATCAGCGCGGCTTAATTGATGCCGAGCAGGCACAGCGCATTACCTGCTTTTGCGTAAATGCCGGTCCTGCCTTCGTAATAACCGCAGTCGGCACGGTTATGCTGGGTAACTTTCGTGCAGGTGTAATTCTGTTTCTTTCTGTTCTTGTTTCGGGAATGCTTCTGGGCTTTGCACTCGGATTGACTGCGCCGAAGCCGCAAAATCAGACGGAAAAAGAATTTTCATCGGTTTCCAATTCGCAGGCACTTGTGGAATCCGTGGAAAACGGTGCGACGGCTATGATGAAAATATGTGCGTGGACTATTGTGTTTTCCTGCGTTTCGGGTATGATTTCCCATTGGCATTCTGGCACGGATGTGCTTACGGCACTATACTGTGTGCTTGAGGTTACGGCAGGCTGCACCTCTGCCGCAGAAAGCGCAAACCTCTGCACTCTTGCGGCAACGCTTGGCTGGGGAGGGCTTTGCGTAGGGCTTCAGGTGCTCGGCAACGTAAAGACTGTCGGTACAAGACCGCTTGTGTTTTTTGCTTTCCGTGCCGTAAATGCAGGGCTGTCCGCCGTAATCTGCAGTGCGCTTACAAAGTTGTTTCCCCTTGAGGTAAGTGTGTTCTCAAACGTTGCCGCCGTTTCGGCACGGCAGTTTTCGTATTCGTTACCGGCAACTGCTGCACTTATTTGTCTTTGTACCGTTTTTATAATAGACCTTGATAGAAACAAAAAAGTGTGCTAGACTATATTCATCCGAGGTGTATGAAATGAAAAATAAAAACAAACTTCTTAATATAGAAACGGTAAATAAGATTTGCCTTAACTG
>JAZOMP010000175.1:0-2959 GCA_045654045.1 Acutalibacteraceae bacterium | reverse complement strand
CTCACGCACTCTTGCCTCGCTGCCGAGGATTTCAAGATATTCGGCAATTTTCGCCTTGAGAGCAGCCATTTCGTCCTCAATCTTCTGGCGCTCCATACCGGTCAACTGACCAAGACGCATTTCAACAATCTTCTGCGCCTGAATATCGTCAAGACCGAAGCGTTCCATAAGACGGGCTTTACCTGTCTGCTGGTCGGGAGAATTACGGAGTATATGGATAACCTCATCAATAAAATCAAGAGCAATGAGATAGCCCTCGAGGATGTGTGCTCTGTCCTGAGCCTTTTTGAGGTTATACTGTGTACGGCGTGTGATAACCTCGCACTGGAAGTTGATGTAGTTTTCGAGCATTTCCTTAAGGGTAAGGATTCTCGGAACACCGTCAACAAGGGCGAGCATAATTACGCCGAAGGTGGTCTGCATCTGTGTGAAATTGTAAAGCTGATTGAGCACAACCTGCGGATTTGCCTCACGCTTAAGGTCGATAACAATCTGCATACCCTCGATTGCAGAGTAGTCGTTGATATCGGAAATGCCCTCAATGCGCTTTTCCTTTACGAGGTCGGCAATACTCTCGATAAGGCGAGCCTTGTTAACACCGTAAGGAATTTCCGTAACAACGATGCGGAAGCGGTTGTTCTTGGTTTCCTCAATTTCAGCCTTGGCACGAACGGTAATCTTACCTCTGCCCGTTGCATAGGCGGCACGGATACCGGCCTTGCCCATAATAAGACCGGCTGTGGGGAAATCGGGGCCCTGAATATGCTCCATAATATCGGCAATTTCCGCTTCGGGGTTGTCGATAACACAGCACATTGCATCTACAACCTCGCCGAGGTTGTGGGGCGGAATATTTGTTGCCATACCTACGGCAATACCCATTGAGCCGTTTACAAGAAGATTGGGAATTCTCGACGGAAGAACGGTAGGCTCCTTAAGACGGTCGTCGTAGTTGGGAACAAAATCAACCGTGTCCTTGTCAATATCGCCAAGCATCTCAAGCGAAATCTTGCTCATTCGGGACTCTGTATAACGGTAGGCTGCAGGCGGGTCGCCGTCAATCGAGCCGAAGTTACCGTGACCGTCAACAAGCGTGTAACGCATTGAGAAATCCTGTGCAAGACGAACCATTGCATCGTAAACGGATGCGTCTCCGTGAGGATGGTAACGGCCGAGAACGGAACCGACAGTATCCGCACACTTACGGAACGGCTTGTCGGGGTAAAGGGTGTTCTCGTACATTGTGTAAAGTATTCTTCTGTGAACGGGCTTCATACCGTCCCTTACATCGGGGAGAGCACGTGATGTGATAACCGACATCGAATAATCGAGGAAGGATTTTCGCATCTCGCTGTTAATCTCAACATTGATGATTTTCTGATTGGCTACAGATTCTGCATCAAAACCCATTTTATTCACCTCGCAACGGCAGTTTTAACGCCGCCGTTGCTTCCTTATCATAGAATTAAAAAACATCTTCCGCCTAACCCTTGCCGGTTTATCCGCAACCGTCGATGAAAAGCGGTGCAGAATTAACGGAGAGATATTTTTTTGTCAGGCAAAGCGAAAAGCACAGGTAATACTCTGTGTATTGCCGAGCATTTTCGCAAAGCATGGCGGAAAAATATCCGCCGGTAAAATGCAACCGATTTTTATCGGGGGTTGCAAAAATCAGTCCTCAGGGAAGAACGCCTTATGGACAGCGGCAACAGCCTTGTCAGCCTGCTCGATGTCGATGAGAACGGAAATCTTGATTTCGCTTGTGGAAATCATCTGGATGTTGATATCCTTCTCGTAAAGAGCTTCAAACATCTTGGAAGCGGTACCGGGATGTGTTTCCATACCTGCGCCGACAACAGAAATCTTTGCAACGGATGTGTCGCAGATGATGCTCTCATCAGCAAGGTCAAAGGAATCCTTGATGATGCTTACTGCAAGCTCGCCGTTAGCCTTTGCTACTGTGAAGGTGATATCCTTTGTGTCGTTTCTGCCGACAGACTGAAGGATAATATCTACGTTGATATTCTTAGCTGCAAGCTTTGCGAAAAGCTTGAAAGCAATACCGGGTGTGTTGGGAACACCGATAACTGAGATTCTTGCTACGTCAGTATCCTTTGTGACGCCTCTGATTAACATTTTTTCCATTTTAGCTACCTCCTTGACAATGGTGCCGGGTACTCTCTTAAGGCTCGAAAGAACCTCTACCTCGACGTTGTATTTTTTTGCCATTTCGACCGAGCGATTGTTGAGAACCTGTGCGCCGAGCGTTGCAAGCTCGAGCATTTCATCATAAGTGATTTCGGCAAGCTTCTTTGCGTTGCCGATCTTTCTGGGGTCTGCTGTGTAAACGCCTTCAACGTCCGTATAAATCTGGCAACGGTCTGCGTGAAGAGCGGCGGCGATTGCAACAGCGCTTGTGTCCGAACCGCCTCTGCCGAGGGTTGTGATATCGTCAAAGCTGTTGAGACCCTGGAAGCCTGCAACGATAACGATGTTGCGCTTGCCGATTTCGTTCTTGAGTCTTTCGGGCTGAACTGTCTTGATTCTTGCAAAGCCGTGGACATTGTCTGTCTTGAAGCCTGCCTGCCAGCCGAGAAGAGAAACTACAGGGTAGCCCTCTGCTTCAATTGCCATTGCGAGAAGTGCGCTGGACATCTGCTCGCCTGCGCTGAGAAGTGAGTCCATCTCACGCTTGGATGCCTTGGGGTTAATTTCAGCTGCCTTTTCGATAAGGTCGTCCGTCGTGTCACCCTGAGCGGAAACAACAGCAACAACATCATTGCCTTTTTTGTAGCTGTCAATGATGATGGAAGCAACGTTGCGTACACGCTCGGCGTTGGCAACGGAGCTGCCGCCGAACTTCTGAACAATGAGTGCCATAAGAAACCTCCATTAAGGATTAATAATCTGTGATTCTGATGATTGATTCAGCTGTTACACCTTCGAAAGCGGCAAGCTT
>JAZOMP010000174.1:0-4057 GCA_045654045.1 Acutalibacteraceae bacterium | reverse complement strand
CTTGCAACTACCGCGGAAACTGTAATGCCGAGACTTTCAAATTCCTGAAACACACGGTCAGCGCCGTTGCCTGTGCCGTAAACTGCAATGGGCAGGGGAGTGCTTTTTAAAAATTCCCAGCTTGATTCGGTTTTCAATAGTTCCTTAAACATATCTTCACCATAGTGATTTATATTCATATATAAGTTGTTATCCTTATACATAAATTATTGCATTTATATACTATATCAAAAAAATCACTCGTTTTCAATGGCTATCTGTAGTTTGTTTAGAATATTGCTGTTAAGCCTGAAATAATCATAATCTTAACTTCACGGTGTGATAACTATATTTTTCTGATTGACATTGAGTTTGTATAATGCTAAATTATAAATATATTTTTAAAAGAGGATTTTATTATGAAAAAATTTGTGCAGGTTGGATGCGGAATCCGTGGTATAGAGGGATACGCTGAACCCATACTTAAAGATTTCAGCGAGCATATTCAGCTTTGCGGTGTTTATGATATTAATCCCAAGCGTGCCGCTCTCGTAAGCTTTTACGGCGGAACGGAAGTTCCTGTTTACAATGATTTCGATGAAATGCTTTCAGAGGTAAAGCCCGATACGGTTATAGTAACTACAAAGGACTGTATGCATGACTTCTACGTTATAAAGGCGCTTGAGGCAGGCTGTGACGTAATTGTTGAAAAGCCTATGACAACTACCTTTGAAAAGGCAAACGCTATAAAGACAGCTGAAGAAAAGTCAGGGAAAACGGTTACCGTTGTGTTTAATCTGCGCTATCTTCCGTTTTTTGCAAGAGTCAAAGAGCTTCTCAAAAGCGGCGTGATAGGTGATGTGCTCAGCGTTCATTATGAGTGGATGCTCGACACCCTGCACGGAGCTGATTATTTCAGACGCTGGCACCGGATCAGAGAAAATTCGGGTTCGCTCCTTGTGCATAAATCTACCCACCATTTTGATCTGGTGAACTGGTTTCTGGAGGATGACCCCGTTGCGGTCAACGCCTTCGGCTCAAGACGGTTTTATGGCCCGACCCGCGAGGAGCGTTCGGAGCGTTGCCTGACCTGTGAGTATAAAAAGAAATGCGAATTCTATCTGGATATAAACCAGCCGCCTATGGATAAGCTCTATCTTGCCTGTGAGGATGCGGACGGCTACTTCAGAGATCGTTGTATCTTTTCGGAGGAAATTGATATAGAGGACACTGTAAGCGTCAACGTGCAGTATAAGAAGGGTGCTGTTATGAGTTATTCGCTTACCGCCCATTCACCTTACGAGGGACTTAAAATTGCCTTCAACGGTACGGGGGGACGGCTGGAATTCTGTAAAATGGACGGCAGGTATTCCGATTTTTCGCAGGGGATAAATAACGTAATTTCAATTTATAACCGCCTGGGTGAAAAGATTACAATAAATGCGCCTCAGGATTTACCGGGCGGTCACGGCGGTGCAGATGAAAAAATCAGAGAAAATCTGTTTGTCGGCTGTACAAGTGACCCGTTGGGACAGATGGCAGACGTGCGCGCCGGAATGATGTCAATCGGTATCGGAATGGCGGCAAATATTTCTATGAAAGAAAACCGCAGAGTTTATCTCAGCGAGTTTTACGATGAACTTAAATAAGCAGAGGCTTTATATCTTTTCTGATCCGGATTAATTAGTGTTATCGGCAAAATAACTGAAAGCAATAAATTTTAAGCACAGAGGCATAGCAGTATACCTGCTTTGCTTCTGTGCTTGTGTTTAGCTGATAATTATAACTCCTGCTTGGGATACAAAAATCTCTTCAAGTGAATTCTTGATTTTACCGCTCTCGGTTATTTCACCCTTAGAGTTTTTAACGGTAAAGCTCTTGTCAGCTGCGTTTTTTACAATAACCGATTTAAAGCCCGAAGCGTTTACAACTGCGGTAACTTTATTGCCGGCATCAATAATATTGTTGGTGTAAACGGCTGTAACCGTAGTGTTGTCAAGGGTTGAAGATGCCTGAGAATAATCGTTTTCGGGGTTCATAGCGGTTAATTTACCGTCAAGAAGCACGCTTGAGTATTCCTTCCAGAATGAAATGTAGAATTTCAGCATTTCAATATGCTCTTGCGGCAGATTTTTTACAATCATCGAAATCTGCGGTACGGAGAAAATAATGTTTGCAAATTGCATAGCGGCGTTTTCAACGCTGTCATTTTCGTTCCACATTATCATATCCGAATGAACTGCAGTTTTGCCCGAAGTCATTCTCAGGTTGACTATCTGACTGCGATTTGCAAGAATATCGCCGGGGCAGTCACCGACTCTGAGCATATTGCCGTATTTTCTGATTGAAGGACCGATATATGACTGGCGGAATTCGATTAAAATATCGCTGTTGATTGCTGTAAGCTCAGCTTTGATTTCGGACATCAGAGCGTGAATACCGTCTTCAAGTGACTGGTAATCGCGCCTTTCGTCATATTCAAGTGATTTGCCCTTTAAAACAAAGCTGTCAATAAAATCGAGCTTTAAGCCGTCGAGCTTCCATTCCGTTATTGCGTTTTTATAAACGCCGCAAAGGTATTCTCTTACCTTTTTGTATCTCGGGTCAAGTGCAAAGAAATCTCTTTCATTGCCGGATTTGTCAAGAAAATAATCCTTGAATTCTTCGTATTTTTCTGAATAAAGACCAACGAATGGCACGGAATACCAGAGGATAACCTTCTGACCGATTTTGTGTATTTCATCAACAAGGCTTGCCATATCACCCATTTTATTTTCGCATACAGCCCAGTCGCCGCAGTAGGCGTAGCCGCGGTTGTTGTCGTCGGTCTGCCAGCCGTCGTCGATTATAACGGTTTCCATACCAAGCTCTTTTGAAAGGCGGCATTCTTCAAGAATTTCATCGTTTTTAAGGTTCTGATGGAAGCTGTACCAGAGAGAATCCATAGGCATTCTTGCGCTTTTAGGAACGTAAGCCGATTTGTAGCCGCAATCGTTTTCCCACCAGGAAACGGTGTCATAAATGCTGTCGTAAAAGGGGATAGCCCTCATATCAATTCTGATTTTTGCGGAGAAACTTTCAAGCGCATTTGTGGGCAGGGTAAAGAAAACCGCTTCGCAGAGAATTTCCGCAGTTTCCTCGCAGTAGCCCATCGAAATCTTTGACGGAGTATCAACGTCGGAAAGCGAAACGCATATTCTGTTGTTGCCGTCAAAGGCTGTTATCTGCTGAATCGGCATACCCGAAGCAAGTCTAGAAATTGCCTCAACTCCTCCCCAATCGGGGCGTATTGTGTGGTTTCGGGCAAAGGAATTCCAGATGGCGCAGCAATCCGAGGCATCTATTTTCCACTTGACGGAAAACTGCTCGGGTACTGCCTTTTCTTCCTGTACCATTTTTACGTCAATGAATAAAATACCGTTTTCAACCCGTCTTTCTAAAGTGACGGAGCATTTGTCGCTTTTGCGGATAATATCAAAATCAAAGTTGTACATAAAATCACCTCATATAAATAATGGTGTGTGTTATTTTAGAACATGGCAAGGGTGGAGACTTTTGAACCAGCAAATGCCGGGGTGTAAAAATCATAGTTATAAGAGATAATTTAAACCAAAGATTTTATTTGCCTGAAGTTTTAACAGAAAAAGAGGGTGATACACTGTTAACACTATACATACCGTTTTCTTTTGCAGCCTTGTACACTTTACCATCTGTAAGTGTATCAACACCGAAAATTTCTCTTATATACCTGATTTTTATGATTTTGCTCTTTGTATCAAAGCAGTGTATAAGTGCCGTGCCTGAGCACATCTGCAAGTTCGGCTTCACGGGTGATTCTTTCCTTTGTTTCAATGCCGCCGATACAGCATTGAGCTACGCCGTGAGCATCTGCACCCGAGGTGAGTATTAATTCCGGATGCGCTGCGGCAAATTCCTGTGCCGAAGCATTATCCTCGGATGTGTTGCCGGAATTGAAAATCTCTATTCCGTCAATACAGTCGAGCGGCAGGGGACCGGGATTGGGAATTGAACCGCGACGCCTGAAAGGATGGGCTTGAATGCATAATACCCCTGCTTC
>JAZOMP010000173.1:0-2210 GCA_045654045.1 Acutalibacteraceae bacterium | reverse complement strand
AGAGCATTCGGTTCATACCCGGAGTGTCGTAGGTTCAAGTCCCACTGCCGCTACCACAAACAGCCGAGTTAATTACTCGGCTCATACGGCCCGGTGGTCAAGCGGTCAAGACACCGCCCTTTCACGGCGGGAACACGAGTTCGATTCTCGTCCGGGTCACCAAAATAAAGGAGTACACTTTAGTGTGCTCCTTTTATTTTTATATATTAGAGAATCAAACCCGGGAGAATTGTCTTAATTTTTCACACCACAAAACTGTAAATCACCGCAAAGTGTGTCGCACTCGCCAGAACGGTGAAGATATGGAACACGATATGCAGAGCCGGACGTTTTCTGCCGAGCAGGCAGAACAATGCACCGATAAGGTACAGAGCGTTACCGAAGACTATTCCGCCAAAACCGTTGCTGTCGATTTGTCCAAGGAACGGAACGGCACAGCACATCATCAGAAAGCTTGCCGTAATATAAACTGCAACGGTAATTTTCCGTGTTTTTTCAAAGAAAAACAGCTTCGCAAAAAGACCGAAGAGGGTGCTGAACCAACCGAGGAAGAGTACTGCGAGAGCGTGAGATGCGCTTATTTCATAAAGCGTTACCAGCGCACAGGGGCTTGCCGTACCCGCTATAAGCAGAGGTACGGTTGAGTGGTCAACAAGCCGTGCGGTAAGCTTCTTTTTTTCGTCTTTCAGCCCGTGGTAAACCGCCGAAACGGTATAGACCGCAATCAGCGACAAGCCAAAAATAACGGCAGAAAGCGTGTGCCGCAAGCCGTCAGCTTTAAGCACAAGCATAATCAGCGCCGGCACGGCAAGCACCGCACCGACAGCGTGGGTTATGCAGTTGCCCGTATCAACCTTTCGTGAATATTCAATTAAACCTATATCTTTGTTTATCATAATTTATGCTTCCCTGTTTTTTATATAAATAAGAATACACCTTTTTTCGCTCGAACTCAATATGCCGCCGTATTTTACTTTATTTTTCCGCTGTTTCTATTGTGATTTTTTTGCCGAAGTGGTAAAATATAAAAAAAGATTACGGAGGTAACAAAATGGCAATTTTCAGACTTATCATTGCAGGCTTCCTTGCTCTCGGTCAGATTCTGGCACCCGTAGGCGGCTGGATTTCCACCTTCGGCGAGGACGCTTATTTCACAGACTGGTCGGCAGAGGACACTTTCGGTGCAGATGACTATATCGAGCTTGAAAAAACACCCGGCAAGGACTTTGTTGTTCTCAACCTTGCAGACGTTCAGCTTGACGATGACGAGCAGTACGACAAGCTCGGCGAATACGCAGAGGACGTTATCAGAATGCTCGTTGAAGACAACAAGCCCGACCTTATCACTCTTTCCGGTGACAATGCATGGGGCACAATGTCCTATATTGAGCTTATCAAGCTCGTTGATTCCTTCGGTATTCCGTGGGCACCCGTAATGGGCAACCATGACGGTCAGGGCTGTATAAGCGAATTCTGGGTAGCATACCTTCTTGATGAGGCGGAAAACTGCCTGTTCCAGTTCGGTCCTAAGGGCATGGGCTACGGCAACTACATAATCAACATTACAGAAAACGACCGAATTGTTCACACATACTTTATGATGGACACCCACAACAACAACGAATACGAGCTTGAGGACGGCACGGTTGTAGGCGCATACGACCACCTCTGGCCCAACCAGCTCGAGTGGTACGAGTGGGCAGTTAAGGGCATTGCAAAAATTGCAGGCTACACAGTACCCAGCACAGTTGTTATGCACATTCCCGTTGTTGAATACCTTGATGCCTGGACTCTTTACACAGGCGATGAGGATTATATGGGCGAAATCAGCGACGTATTCGGTCCCCTTGCTTACGGCGGCAGATACGAATTCGGCGGCTTCCCCTACACAGAGGTTAACGGCGAAACCGTTCTCCTCAACAACGGCTTCTTTGACCTTTGCAAGAAGCTCGGCAGCACAAAGGATATGGTTGTCGGCCACGACCACGTTAACGACTACTCCGTTATGTACGAGGGTATCCGCCTTACCTACGCTGTAAAGACAGGTCTGGGCTGCTACTACCGTGACGATATGATCGGCGGCACAACAATGTATATCAACTCGCTCGGTATGAACACCATCAAGCAGAATTACTACGACACAGCTGAAAACGGCTGGGTTGTTGAAGAATAATTATTTCCGCACTTAATAAATTCAAGGCTTGCACTTC
>JAZOMP010000172.1:0-3866 GCA_045654045.1 Acutalibacteraceae bacterium | reverse complement strand
TACGAGCTTGACAAGGAGACGGGATACATAATTCTTGACCGTATTCTGTATACGTCGACTCACTATCCCGCAAACTACGGTTTTATTCCGCGTACCTACGGCGACGACGGTGACCCGCTTGACGTTGTTGTTGTCTGCGCTGAGCCGATTCACCCGATGACCCTTGTCAGGTGTTATCCGATCGGTGTTATCAAAATGCTTGATAACGGTAGGGCAGACGAAAAGATTATCGCAATTCCTTTCTCCGACCCCAACTATAACGGCTACCGCAGTGTTTTCAGCCTGCCGCGCCACATCTATGATGAAATGTCTCACTTCTTTATGGTCTACAAGGCTCTTGAAAAGAAGGATACGGCAGTTGATGAGGTTATGGATGAGCGTGAAGCTGTTGAAGTAATCGAAAAAGCAATTGCATCATACAACGAAAACTTTCCCGATAACAAATAATCAATAAAATAAAGAGGTAATGCAGAGCACTTTCTGCATTACCTCTTTTTTCATATTCTGTGTGATAAAAACGCCCCGGACTTCCTCTGTGAAAGTCCGGGGCAGATATGTTTATCTTAGCCGATGAATTTAATTGTGAGAATCTTCTTGCCTGTGATTTCGAACTCGGCAAAGCCGTCTGCATCAACGGTAAGGGGAGCTTCATCAAGCTCTTCAAGTGTGACGAGCTTGATTTCCTTCCACTTCTTGCCGGAGTATGCGGGAAGCTCGAATTCTGCAATCTGTCTTTCAACGGGGGACTGTGCCTTTTCAATCGGAGCTATGCCGCCGTTGAGACGGATAGCACTCCTGACAGCCTTGTCGGACGGGTTGAACAGTCTGACAATATAGCCTTCGCCGTCTTCGCTTCTCTTGATAGCGCTGACGTTGAGTGTTTCGTCCTTAACCTCAAGGAAGGAGTGTGTAAGCGGATTCTTGCCGTGTGCTGTGGGAGCAATCTGAGCAGCTGTGCAGTAGAGGTTGAAGCGCTCGCTCTCCTGCCATACCTTGCCCTCTTCCCAGTCGCCCTTATGGGGCATAAAGGCGTAACGGAATGTGTTGACACCTATGCACTGTGAGCCCTTATCCCAGTCGCTGTAGTTCTGCATATCGGCAGTAACGCAGATACGGAGCGGATAAGCACGGATGAGTGAGAGGTAGAGTGTGTTGCACTCGTCGTCTGCTGCCTCGTAAGCCTTAAGACCTGTGTTGAGAAGGGCAACACCGTTTGTGCCGTCGGTCAGGTCAACGAAGGAGTTCATCGGGTGCTCTGTCATCGGGATTTCATCGTAAAGTGAGTAGTCGGGCATAGCAACGGGGCGCTTGACAACGTCGAACTGACCCTGTGCGTAGGAGAATTCTGACTTGATGTTGGTCGGGAATGCAACCTGCAGGTAGTGGTCCTCACAGCGGTTGTTGATTGTTGATACAATCTCAACAAATCTTGCACCCTTGCGCAGTGTTACTACTGTGTCAATGTCAACGGGCAGCTTGTGCTCGCTTCTGGACTTCTCGTCTGCGGAACGCTTTTCGGGAAGCATCCAGCGCATTGAAATCTTGTACGCTGTTTCAAATTCGCCCTCACGAAGGAGTGTGATTGTTGCCTTTTCGCCGAGTGTTGTGAAAATCTCGTTGAACTCGGGTACAAAGTGCTCCCAGGGGTTGCCGATTTCGCCGCCGTCCTTGAAGTAGCCAAGGTATTCGTAAAACTTGCCTGTTTCCTTGTCAAGCACGTTATATGTACCGTTCATATTGAAGGTTACGCGAAGGTACTCGTTTTCCATAACCTGGTTTGCCTTCATCATTGTAACGGGTGTAGTTGCTCTTACGTTGTAAAGCGGACGCATCTTGTAGGTCTTGTAGCCCATACCGGGAATATCGGAAACCTCAAGTGCGATATAGTACTGCTCTGTGTGCAGAACGTTTGCGGTATCGTTGGGGTTCTGTATAATCTGTGCATTGTTCTTGTTGGAGGAGATAATCTGGTACTTGAGTGCCTTACCCTCCTCGTCAAGGATTTCAAAGCTGTCTGCCTTCCACTCTGCGGGAACCTCAACACGGATGTTGACTGTTTCCGTTCTCTTGAACGGTGCAGGGTTGAATACTACAATAGCGGCATCGTCACGGCTGAAGGACTTCAGGTCAATATCACCTGCAATATCCATAAATGCACGCTCAAAAATACAGCTTGAAAGCTCGCGGGACTGTCTGTAACGGGACATAACGTCCTCGTAAACAACGTCACGTCCGCAGGAACCAATGCTGTCGTGGCCGTGGTTCTGGAGAAGGTAGTTGTAAGAAAGGTCAATAAAGTTCTGAGGATAGGGCGCGCCGGAAAGAGAAGCGAAAACAGCGAAGGGCTCAGCGTAGTTGATGAGTCTTCTTTCTGTGTCGAAGTTCTCCTGCTTGATATATGTACGTGCGGAAAGAATCCAGCCGCAGAGAATGCTTACGCTGCCCTTGGTGTAGGGGTCACGCATTTCGCCCTTGAGTACGGGAGAGTTGGGGTCGAAGTTGTCGATGATGCTCTGTTCCATATCACGGAGTGTGCTGTGGAAAACGTCTGCATCGGGAAGTGCTGCATCAAGGTCCTTGATAAGCTCAACCTCACGTGCGTCGGGGCAGGAGGAATCGTGACCTGCTGACCAGAAGCGGTGCGGTGTTGTCCAGTCGTTGTCCTGCTCTTTTACAGCCTGCGTGGCTCTGTCCTGAATGTTTTCCTTGTGGTACTCGTAGAAGGGGTGTGTGTACTGGTAGTCAAGCTTCCAGTCGCGGTCAATCAGCTTGAAAACACCGTTATTCTGGTTCCATACCATATCACGGTTGTTTTCGTTTTCCTGGTTGAAGTAAACGGGGCGCTGAACAACGTACCAGATGTTGTAACGGGGTCTCTTGCCAAGACGGGAAGCGTAAATTCTTGTGCCGTCGGGGCTTTCCCAGTAGAATTCGGACTTGGGTGCCTTGTATGTATTGATACCTCTGTAGAAGGAGGCAAAGTTGATGCCGAAGCCGGAATAAATCTGGGGAAGCTGTGAAATCTGACCCCAGCCGAAGGGTGAGTAGCCTGTCTTGCTGATGCCGCCCATTTCCTTACCGATCTTGTGACCGAGGAGAAGGTTACGTACAAGTGCTTCGCCGCCGACTGTGAATTCGTCGGGCAGGCAGAACCACGGACCAACAGCAATTCTGCCCTCTTTTACGTACTTCTGGAACTTTTCCTTCTTTTCGGGGTAAACCTCAAGATAGTCCTGTACGGGCATAGTCTGTGAGTCGAGGTGGAAGTGCTTGTAATCCGGGTACTTGTCAAGAATGTCAAGCAGCATATCCAGCATATAACCGAGCATGTGCTGAGTGCGTCGAGCGGAAAAACGCCACTCTCTGTCCCAGTGTGTGTTGGATATAAAGTGACATTGGAGCTTATCTTTCTTATCCATAATTAGCCTCCTTAGCCTTTAATGATTTTCATAATTTCTTCAAAGTTGTTGCAGAAGTGTGAGCATACAGCCTTTGTGCCGCTGGACTCAATGTTACCGCCTGCAATACCGATTGTGGTGTAGCCTGCAAGACGTACCGAGCAAGCGCCTGCGCCGCTGTCCTCAATACCGATAACCTTATTTCTGTCAGCAAATGCTTCGCCGAGACCGACAATTGAGGTTTCGGAGTAGAGCCACGGATGGGGCTTGGGGGACAGCTCGCCGAGTGTGCCTCCGCTGCCCTTGCGCAGCGGGAAGCCTGCGGAAATGATTGCATCGTAGAAATCCTTGGGGTCGCCCATGCCAAGTGTTTTGAATGCCGAAAGAATTTCGGGCCATGCCTTTTCGTAAAGACCGGATGTGACAAGACCGATTTTGATGCCCATACTTTTGAGCTCAAGCAGGAAA
>JAZOMP010000171.1:0-10602 GCA_045654045.1 Acutalibacteraceae bacterium | reverse complement strand
CGTAATCGTTACGATTACGGGGTGAGTTTATAGTTATCTTGCGTAAAGCATACCGATAATTTTATTCCTTACACCGCAGGGGAATACCTTGCACAGCGTGCTTAAAAACTTGTAGCTCGGGCCTATTGCGTATAACGGTTTAACCTTGCTTTTAAGGGCAATTTTCGCTATGTAACTGCCTGCTGTTTCGGGCTTCATTCCCTTTTGCTCGTCCTTTTCCATACCCGAAACGCTTCTTGCAATTCTGCCGTCGTAAACATCGTCGCCGAGCATTGTTTTCTTTCGTGCCTTGGTAAAATCGGTGCAGATGTCACCCGGCTGAACAGCCGTTACGGTAATACCGAAGGGCCTCACCTCGTTATCAAGTGCACAGGTGTAGCTTTCGGTTGCAGCCTTTGTTGCGGAATAATAGGTCTGGAAAGGGATATGTGCAACAGCCGCAACGGAGCTTATATTTACTATTCTTCCTCCGCCGCTATTGCGCATTATGGGTATCACCGCACGGTTTACGTTTACCGTACCGAAAAAGTTTACGTCAAACTGTGCCTTTGCGTCTTCAAGCGAAGTGAATTCAACCGCACCTGAAATGCCGAAGCCTGCGCAGTTTACAACAATATCAATTCTGCCTTGCTCGTTTATAATTTGCTCAACCGCCGCAATTACGTCGGCTTCTTTTGTAACGTCTGCCGTTATATGATTTACGCCTTCAAGTGGAATATCCCTTCGGCTGATTTCATAAACCGTACAGCCCGAATCGCGAAGACTGAGTGCCGTGTAACGGCCTATACCCGAGCTGCCTCCTGTAACTAATGCAACCTTGTTTTTCATTTCAATCACCGTCCGTGCTTAATTGTACAGAAAATTGTGTTTTATGTCAATTAAGAAAATCGTTGTATGACTTGACACTTGTGCTTGGGTTTGATATAAAATAAATTATCTTTTCAGTAAGGGTTTGAAAATGAAATCTGCTTTGTTTGATAAAAAGACAATAGATATAATGAAGAAGCATGTCGTAACGGCTTTTGTCTGGGTTGCCTCTGCCGCCGCCATCGGTCTGCTCTGCGGTGTGATAGGTGCGGCATTTGCCAAAAGCATAGGCTACGTTACATATCTGCGTGAAAGCCATAGCTTCCTCGTTTGGTTTCTGCCGTTTGGCGGTCTTGCTTCGGCAGGGATTTATAAGCTGACCAAAACTGAGGGAATCGGTACTGACAGGGTGCTTGAAAGTGAAAGAGGCGAGGCAAAGGTGCCTTTTGTGCTTCTGCCTGTTATTTTTGTTGCGTCATGTATAACCCATCTTTTCGGCGGATCGGCAGGTAAGGAGGGTGCAGCGTTGCAGCTCGGTGCCGCAATTGCGCGCATAGTTTCACGCTTCTCAAAAATTGACAGCCGTGTGCTTACCGCATGCGGTATGGCAGGCTTGTTTTCTGCCGTTTTCGGTACTCCTGTCGGTGCCTGCGTTTTTGCCGCAGAGGTTGCAATCGTCGGCAGAGTCAGCGTGCGTTCAATTCTGCCTGCCTTCACCTCAAGCATAGTTGCGCATATCATTTCCGTTGCGCTGGGTGTCGCACCCGAGCGGTTTGTTATCGGTCTGGTGCCTGATTTCGGTGTCGGTGTTCTGTGTCAGGTGCTTGCTGTTACAGCCGTTGTCGGTTTGGCGAGCTTTGCTTTTTGTAACCTTCTTCATGGCGGTGAGCACCTTTTTCAGAAAATATTCAAGAATTCCTTTGTCAGAATTGCCGTTGGCGGCTGTATTATAGTTGTACTTACATTCATATTCGGAACGGATTATAACGGCGGCGGTATGACTGTAGTAGAGCGGATTTTCGACGAATACTATGTAAGACCCGAAGCGTTTGCGCTTAAAATGCTCTTTACCGTGATTACCGTTGCGGCAGGCTACAAGGGCGGCGAAATTGTTCCCTCGTTCTTTATCGGAGCTTCTCTCGGTGCGGTGTTATCGCCGATAATCGGGCTACCCGTCGGCTTCGGCGCGGCACTTGGTATGACTGCGTTTTTCAGCGGCGTTACAAACTGCAAGCTTGCAGCGGCGGTTATGAGCGTTGAACTCTTCGGCGAAAAAGGTTTTGTCTTTTTCTTTGCCGCTTCGCTTATTGCAAAGGCGGTTTCGGGTAAAATAAGTCTTTATCATAAGCAGATAGTGTGAATTGAAAAAAACAGCCGCCTTGAAGCGTTGTGCTTTAAGACGGCTGTTTTTATGAAGTCGGGACTTGTTTGGCTTTAGTTATACCAAACTATTTTATGCAGATACGGATATTCCGTAAAGAAATGTCCGAGATTTGTTCTGCTTGCCGTGCCGGGGTCGTTTATTCTGAATGCTGTAGGTTTTAACGTGTTTTCGCCTGTGTAGCCGGTTACAACTACCCAGTGCTGACTGCCGTTTGCCTTCTTTGCGCCGACAATTACGGGCTTGCCTTGTGCCAGAAGGTTATAGATTGTCTGCATATAACCTGAAAAATTTGTGGTTGCCGAATAGTTGCCGGGCCAGTAAAGTGAGCCGCCCGAAGAATAATTCAGCCTGCTTTCCATAGTGTCTGGGTAAACTGTCTTGCCCGTACGGTAGCTTTCGGTCATTGCAAGTGCGGTTGTGGTACAGCCTATCTGACCTATGGTGTATTTTGTTGAGCCTATTTTCTTGTTTGCCCAGCGTGGGTCGGTCTGTTTGTAATCGGGTACCTTAAGTGAAACGGATTTGTGACCGGTTGCATTGTTTTTGACCAGGTATTTACTGCTTACCCATCCGGTGCGTATGCCGTGGTAAATAATTCTGCTCCAGTCACCCGAAGCCGAAATTACCGTAACCCTTGTTCCGCTTGCAAGGGCGTTTACTATTGCTCCTCCTGCGCTGCTTCTTACGTTCAGCCTGCCCGATGTGGTTTTAACCGTTGCAGAGTAACTGTTGAGAAGTGCTTTTATGAAATCAGCCGAGGAATAACCGTATCTGCCGTCGGCATATTCAAGCCTGTACCATCCGTTTTCAAACGAAAGCAGGCTGACGTAGCTGTCCTTTGGCAGACTTGAAACAACCTCACCGCCGGCACGGCTTCTGACGTTCAGGTTGTCCGATACTGTTGAAACTCTGCCTGCCATTGGGTAGTTTTCCTTTGCGGAAGCAAAGAACGTACCAAAACTTAAAATTACCGCCGTACACAGTACGGCGCATATACTTCGTCGCATATTACCTTCCTTTCTGTGGGTGTCTCTGAAACTTAGTGCGGATGACTTTTCGGAGATGTCCATAATGTCGAATAAAACAGTTCTTTGCCATTTTAACACAGCTGAAGTCCCGAATTCATCCCTCAAAATATGGTAAAACCGAAATCCGCAATTGATTAAAAGGTGTAACTATGGTATTATGTGATTATCAAAAACAGGAGAAACAAATATGCTCAGACTCGTTCTCGGAAGACTTAACAGTGGAAAAACAACTTATATACAGACCCTGATCAAGGAATGCGTACAAAAGGGAGAGGGCAGAGTTATTCTGCTTGTGCCCGAGCAGTTTTCGTTTGAAAGCGAAAAGCGTACGATACGTATGCTCGGCGAAAAGGCGGCGCTTGATACGGAGGTCTGCGGCTTTTCACGCCTTGCACAAAATATTGTCGGCGAAAAACGTCCGCTTCGCAGGCTTGGCGGTGCCGGCAGGATTGCGCTTATGAGCACCGCACTTGAGCAGACTGCGGATAAGCTTACCGTTTACGGAAAATACGCAAAAAGCACAGCGGTTATTTCAGAAATGCTTACCGTTTCAACCGAGCTTAAGCAAGGCGCTGTTACGCCCGAAATGCTTGAAGCTTCGGCTCGCAAGCTTCCGGATGGTATGCTTAAAAACAAGCTGACCGACCTTTCGCTTGTAACAGCCGCTTTTGATTCACTTGTTTCTCAGAGCTTCTCGGATGAAAGAGATTTGCTGACTGTTCTGAGCCACGAGCTGGAGACAAAGCACTATTTCAGCAATGCAACCGTTTTTGTGGACGGCTTCAAGGGCTTTACCGCTCAGGAAATTGAAGTACTCTCTCACATAATTGCGCAGAGTAAGGATACGTATATTTCCCTTTGCACCGATACGGTTTACGGCGATGAGTACGATATTTCTCCTTTTGCCTGTGTTCGTGCAACGGCAAGAAAACTCATAGATATAGCTAAAAAAAGAAACGTTTCCGTGGGTCAGGTTACGCCGCCTGCGTTTGATGGCAGATATAAATCAAAGGCAATAGAAGCGCTTGAGGCTTCCCTTTATTCTTCAAGACCTTCGGTGTATGAGGGCAATGCTGACGAGGTGTGTATTTTCAGCGCCAAGACAGCTTACGAAGAGTGTGATTTCGTTGCACTGACAATTAAAAAATTACTGCGTGAAGAAAACTTCCGTTGCCGTGATATTGCGGTTATTTCAAGAAGTGAGGGCAACTACTCCAAGGCGTTGCGCTCTGCACTCAAAAAACACGGTGTGCCTGTGTTTGAGGATAAGCGCAGACCTATGGCGGTCTGTCCGCCCGTTGTTGCTGCAAGAGCGCTTACCGAAATTGCGGCAAGGGGAATATCGAGCGACGCTGTTTTCCGTCTGCTCAAAACACAGCTTGCCGGTCTTGATACCCATCAGACAGGCGAGCTTGAAAACTATGTCTATCTGTGGCGGATAGACGGCTCGAGGTGGTTGAGCGAATGGGTTGCTAATCCGTCGGGTCTCGGCTCGGGTGTCAGCGCCAGGGACGTGCAGATACTCGAAACCCTTAATGCTCACAGAGAAATGTGTACAACACCGCTTGTCAGATATATCAAGGCAACCAAAAAGGCGGAAACAGCCCGCGATATGGCAACGGCGCTATATAACTGCCTTACCGAATACGGCGTGCAGGAGAATCTGAAAAATCTTGCTGTTGCGCTCGATTCCAACGGTGAAACTGCCGAAGCGGTTGAACTTGGCAGAATATGGGATTCTCTTATGGATATGCTCGACCAGCTTGCAGGTGCTCTGGGAGATTTGAGAATAAGTGCTTCAAGGTTTTATGAGCTTTTCTCCCTTGTGCTCGGCGTGCAGGATATGGGCGTAATTCCTTCCGGTATTGATGAAATAATAATAGGCTCAGCCGACAGAATAAGGGTAAACCGTCCCCGTGCGGTGTTTACAGTCGGCGTAAATGAAGGTGCTTTTCCGAAAAAGCCTTCTTCGGGCAGAGTGCTCAACGAAGCCGACCGCCGTACGCTTACGGATATAGGGCTCAATATAGTAGAGCCTTTTGAATATGCCTTCCTTGAAGAACGGCACATAGCCTATACTGCGCTTTGCTGTGCAGATGAAAGGCTTTACGTTTCGCACTGCTCAACCGATTTCAGCGGAAAAGAATGCGCTCCGTCGGAATTGGTTGCCAGAATTAAAGCCTGTCTGCCGGGCTGCAAGCAAACAGATATAAAAGCTTATACACCGCTTGACCTTATCGAAAGCGAAGCGTCTGCCTTTGAACTTATGGCACTCAGCAGAAGTGAAAACAGTACTCTGCACAGTACGCTTGAGCTCTGTTTTGAGGGCAGGGCAGAATACGCTGACAAAACGGAAGCACTCAACAGGCTGGGTAAATCTGAGAATTTCAGAATTGAGGACGTCGCTGTGGCAACGAAATTCTTCGGGAAGGATATCCATGCTTCCGCTACGAGAATAGAGGATTTCAACAAGTGTCCTTTTATGTTCTTCTGCCGTCACGGCCTCAGACTCGGCGAAATCAAACGTGCCGAAATTGACAGTATGCTCAGCGGTACGATTGTCCACTTCGTGCTGGAAAATCTCGTTGCAAAATTTGGTAAGGGACTTGTTGACCTGGACGACGAAAACATCAGAAAAGAAATCGAAGAATTACTGAACATATTCCTTGAGGAAAACATGGGTGGCACAGAAGAGAAGGATTCACGCTTCGTTTATCTTTACTCAAGGCTTGTCAGCTCTCTTTGCGTTGTTGCGGCAAGGCTTATGAATGAAATGAGGTTAAGTGATTTTGAGCCTGCCGATTTTGAATTGCAGATAGGCAGTGATACTCCGCAAGTGCCTGCGCTGGAAATTAATCTGCCTGATGGGGGCAGGGTGGTGCTCAACGGTAAGGTTGACCGTGTTGACGTGTTGAAGACAGAGGAGCAGACCTTTGTTCGTGTAATGGACTATAAGACCGGCTCGAAGAGCTTTAAGCTGGTAGATGTTCTTCACGGACTGAATATGCAGATGCTTCTCTACCTTTTTGCAATAAAAGCAAACGGCAAGGAGCGTTACGGCAACGTTGTGCCTGCCGGTGTGCTTTATGTGCCCGCCAAGGGCAAGGGCGGAAGAATTAACCATTCCGACTCTGAGGAAGAAATAATTAGTGCCGTTGTCAAGGAGGGCAGAATGTCCGGTCTTGTTCTTGATGACGACAGAGTTATCCATTCAACCGATCGTGAATGCACAGGTACCGTAATTGCAGGCAAGAGCGATATGGCGGAAAGCCTTATAAGCCTCGAGGCACTCGGTAAGCTTGAGGGTACGGTGCTTGATATCGTGCGTCAGATGGGCATGGGTTTGCACAATGGTTTTGTTGAGCCGAAGCCTGTCAGTGGTGGCACGTATTCGCTGCCGTGCGACTACTGTGCTTATTCTGATATCTGCCTTCGTGAAGAGGGCGCGCCCGTAAACGATTATCCGACTATGAAACACAAAGAATGTCTTGAATTGCTTATGAAGGAGGGGACAGACGATGCCGAAATGGACTGATGACCAGCTGAAAGCCATCGAGGGCAGGGGTGGCTCACTTGTTGTAAGTGCCGCCGCCGGTTCAGGTAAAACGGCAGTGCTTGTTGAGCGTGTAATACGACGTCTTACCGACACGGAAAACCGCTGTCCTGCTGACAGGCTTGTTATAGTTACTTTTACAAGAGCCGCTGCCGCACAAATGAAAGAGCGTATAGAGGCGGCGCTTGAATCGAAAATTGCCGAAACTGCCGATGCGTGGCTTATGCAGCAGCAGCTCCTTCTGCAGTCGGCAAAAATATGTACGGTAGACAGCTTCTGTGCAGATATAGTGCGTGAAAATTTTCAGGAAACAGGCATCAGCGCTAACTTTGCCGTTGCAGATAGCGGTGAGCTGGAAAGCTATTCCGAAAAGGCTCTTAAAAACGTGCTGGATGAAATGTATTCAACGGGCGGTGAGGGCTTTACCGTACTTACTGATATTCTGTCTTCCGGTGCCAGCGACAAGGGGCTTGAAGAAGCGATAAAGCGAATTCACACAATCGTTTCTTCTTATCCCTTTCCGCAGGACGCGCTCGATAAGCTCTTTGAGCCTTACTTTGATGAATTACCCGTTGAGCAAAGCTGCTGGGGCAGTTTTATACTTGAGGATGCATACGTGCGCCTTGATTACTGTCTTAATCTTATGAAAAGCGCAGAAGCTCTGCTTTCTGACATAAATGCCGACAAGGCTACGGTTGATGCGCTGAGTGAAATGGTGCTTGATGAAAAGCAGATGTATGAATCTCTTGCTTCGCTTGCGAAAGAAAAGAAGTGGGATGAGCTTGTCTGTGCCGTAAACACAAGAAAATATTGCAGATTTTCAGGAAAACGCAATCTTGACGCCGCCCTTAAAGCGGATGTCAAAATCCGCCGTGACAAAGCAAAGAAAACGGCAGATTCCGTTGCGGAAAAATTCTGTTGTACCTCTGCTGAGTTTGCAGAGGATTTAGCTCTGCTTCGCCCGTGTGCAAATGCGCTTAAGGTCTGTGTGTCGAGATATACAGATGAACTGCTTAAAATAAAAAGACAGGCTGAAAAGTTTGATTTCAACGATATTGAGCATATTGCTCTTGAACTGTTGATTGAAAAGGATGAAAGCGGTACACCGCAGAAAACACCGCTTGCTCTTTCACTTTCCGAGCGCTTTGTCGAAATTATGGTGGACGAGTATCAGGATACCAACGAACTCCAGGATATGATATTCTCTGCAATATCGTTAAACGAAAGCAATATGTTCTTTGTCGGCGACGTCAAGCAGAGCATATACCGCTTCCGTCAGGCTATGCCTGAAATCTTTCTTAAACGCAGGGACAGCGTGCCTGCATTTGATGGTAATAATTACCCGGCAAGAGTCAATCTGGGCGCAAACTTCCGCAGTAAAAGCGATATAACTAAGGCGATAAATTTCCTTTTCGGTCAGCTGATGTCACCGCAGCTGGGCGAGATTGATTACAACGAAAACGAACAGCTCAACGCTATGGCGTCGGGCTTCGCAGAGCATTCGGAGGCGGACGTTGAATTCTGGCTGCGTGATGCTTCCGACCAAACAAGTGAGCCTGAATTTGTTGCAGATTACGTTGAAACACTTATCGCTTCGGGCAGACTTATAAAAGACGGCGATACCCACAGACCCGTTACCCCGGGCGATATATGTATTCTCACCCGTGTCAAGAAGCCTATGATGCTTTATGCGCAGGCACTTGAAGCAAGGGGCATACCTGCCGTCAGCTTTGTTGAAGGTGAAATCAGCTGTGCGGCAGAGGTTAAAATGATAATATCCCTGCTTAAAATACTTGACAATCCGCTGCAGGATATTCCGCTTGCGGCTGTTATGATGTCACCTGTTTTCGGCTTTAATTCAACCCAGCTTGCCAATATCCGTATGGGAGTAAGCGGAAGAACACCGCTTTACCGAAGTGTTGTTACCGCCGCAAACGACGGCGACGTTAAATGCAGAGGCTTTCTTGATAAAATTGATTCAATCAGGCGTGTCGGCATCGGTATGGGTGCTGCAGAGCTTCTGCGCAGAATTTTTGACGAAACGGGTATTTTCTCAATTGCCAAGGCTCTTTCCTCACCCGAACAGCGTGTGGCAAACCTGCATTCTCTTCTCGATTGTGCTTTGAGTTTCGATTCTTCAGGCGGCTGCGGAATTTCCGCATTTCTCAGGTTTATCGAAAAGAGCAAGGGTATCGGTACGGAGTACAGCGTTGCTGAAAATTCTCACGCGGTCAAGGTCATGAATACCCATAAAAGTAAGGGTCTTGAATTTCCTGTGTGTATTCTTGCTGACCTTTCTGCAAGCCTTACCCACGGTGAACGCTCGGCAATGTCGCTCAGCCGCAGCTTCGGTGCAGGTCTTGTTGTAAAAGACAGCCTTAGCGGCAAAAACGTAAAAACTCTGCCGTTTGTTGCCTGCAGTCATGAATCAATGCTGCGTGACCTTTCCGAGGAGGTAAGAATACTCTACGTTGCGCTGACGAGAGCAAAGGAACTTCTGGTTTTCGTCGGTACGGAATCAAAGCCTGCCGATAAGGCGTCAAATACAAAGCTTGCCTTCTGCAACGGTACGAAGGCTCTGGATTACGGCTATGCCGTTTCAGCCGGCTCTGCTCTTGATTGGTTACTGCCTGTTTTCTGTCGACATTCCGATGCGGCAGATTTTTATACCCTTGCCGATATTGACCGTGACCGTCTGCTGATATCTGCCGATTTCAGTCTCAAGGCACGCTACTGCATCGGCGATTTTGCAGAAGTTATACCGACCGAAACCGATGAAGAAGAAACCTGCCCGGCACCCGATATGACGCTTGCCGGTCAGATAAAAGAAAGAATGGACTACGTTTACCCGTATTCAGCTTTAAGCGGTGCCTCGTCAAAAAAGCTCGCTTCCGTTTTTACACGGGACGGCTTTGATGACAGCTTCTTTGCCTCTTCACGTCCTGCCTTTATGAATTCGGGCGGACTTACCGCCGCGCAGAAGGGTACGTTGACCCACAAGTTTATGCAGCTTTGTGACGTCACTGATCCTGACGTGAAATCACAGCTGGAGCGTATGAGAGCCGAGGGCAAATTCAGCGAGGCTGAAATTAAAGAGCTGAAAGCAGATGAGCTTGAAGCCTTCTTTGCGTCCGAGCTTTGCAGGCGGATTCAGTCTGCCGAAACCGTTATGCGTGAAAAGAAGTTTGCAATGCTTATGTCCGTTACTGAAGCCTATCCCGACTTGCCTGCTGCCTTTGCCGATGAAACAATAGTTGTTCAGGGTATGCTCGACCTGGCTTTTGTCGAGGATGGCGAAATTGTTATTGTTGACTATAAGACCGACAGGGGAGTTGACGAAGCAGAGCTTGCCGAGCGGCACCGTGAACAACTTTCCGTTTACAAAACGGCTATGGAACGCTGTACGAATTACAAGGTGAAAGCCGCTTATATCTATTCTTTGCCGCTTAAAAAAGCCATAAAAGTTTGCTGAATAAAAATTTTTTAAAAAATTCAAAAAATTGCTTGCATTTTTAAAAACATTGTGATAGAATCCATACGTTAATGTAATTCCCATAAAAGCCGAGAGAGGTGAAAAGAAATGAAACAGGGTGTACATCCTAAGTACGAGAAGACCGAAATCCGTTGCGCTTGCGGTGCTGTTTTTGAGACTTCCTCAACAAAGCCCAACATGCGCGTAGATATTTGCTCCAAGTGCCATCCGTTCTTCACAGGCAAGCAGAAGCTTGTCGATACAGGCGGACGTGTTGACAGATTCAAGAAGCGCTTTAATCTCGAAAGCAAATAATTGCCGGATACAAGGCGGTGCATTGGCACCGCCTTAATTTCTT
>JAZOMP010000170.1:0-9963 GCA_045654045.1 Acutalibacteraceae bacterium | reverse complement strand
GCTTCACCGTCTTACACGTCCTTACCTTGTCGGCAGCGTCAGCTATTCCGAGGGTGTTAATGATGACGTTAACAAGGCTGTCTGGAGTAATATGGATTTCTTCGGTGAAGTGCCGCTTTACGAAACGCTTTGCGATTATGCCCGCTTCTTTATCTGGCAGGCAGATGCGAAGAAAATTGCTGACGGTATACTCGGGCTTGAACGCAACTGGGAGGGTGACCCTGCGGAAAACCCGCATATAGAAAACACGCTTGAGGTTTTTGAAAAACAGCTTGAAAAAGCGCCGACACTTCTGGAAAACTGGCGTTTTGTGCTTTGTCTTTTCCGTGCAAGGTGCGATGCCCTTGTGCGCAGAAGAAGAGTTTTCGAGCTTGAACTCATAGAGGATGCTAAAATCTGCGCCCGCAAGGGTGAGTTCGAAAAGGCTCACGAAATCTTAAAGAGCGATTTTGATAAGGACTATTATATGCTCCGTTCCTCGCTTACAACGCTTGCGGACAGGCTCTTTGAGCAGATAGGTATTCAGCTCGACGTTGAAAATTACCACGCCCAGCGTGCCGAAAGGGGAGCGACGCTAGACACTATTGACCTGCCCGTAACGGACAGACAATGGCTGCTCTCACGATACGATATGGCGGCTGATATGCCCGACGACGAGAAAAAAGCCTTCCTTTGTCGTGTATTCAACCGTAATAAGGTGAGCAAGGGTGAATACTACTTCTCGCTTGCAGAGCAAGGTTTCGGTGTACTCGGCGCAAGGCAGGAGGGTGAGTTCTATATTGACTATCAGGGCGACCGCCTTGAGGTCAACAACGGCACTATACCTATGTGTATCCTCAAAGCCTTTGACCATTTCAGGTTTGTCTGCAATATCGGCGGCTTTGAGCCGGGTGCGGATTATAAGCTTCGTGTCACATACAAAAAGATGAAGAACGTTGAAATGTTCAATGGCTTTTACGTCAATGCCAACGGCAAGGACGTTTACCGCGGCAAATTCTTCGGCGGTGAAAAGGACGAGCAGTTTGAAAAAGAAATGCTGCCCGATAATTTCACCTGTGCGGTTTACGACCTGCCTGCCGATGTTTTTGAAAACGGCTGCCTTAGCCTTGAAATAGGTGAGGAGCACGTCGGCGTAATAATAAGTGAGTTTATGATATACAAAGTTTAAGAGGTGAAAAATATGGAAAGAATTTTTGTTAAAGGTACCGCCTTTGTTGACAAAGAGGGCAGAGAGCGAATTTTCAACGGCGTAAACCTGTGCGACAAGGGCTGGTACGATGAAAACAGACAAAGACATCACGTTTACGAATACGATGAAAAAATGTTCCGTACGCTTGCTGAGTGCGGCTTCAATATCGTTCGTCTGGGCACAACATGGGAAGAAATTGAGCCTAAACCCGGAGAGTATAACGAAAAGTATATCGAAGCGCTCAGAGGAATGCTCGATATGTGCGAAAAGTACGGTCTTTATGCCTATATTGATATGCACCAGGACTTGTATTCCTACTTTGACGAGGGAATAGGCGACGGTGCGCCGCTGTGGGCTTGCCTGACTGACGGTTACAAGGTAAAAAAGACGAAAATTGTCTGGGCAGAGGGCTATTTCTGGGGAAAGGCTACTCACGCCTGCTTTGATAATTTCTGGACAAACCAGAAGGTTAACGGCAAGGGTCTGCTTGACTACTTTGCCGATATGTGGAAGCATCTTGCCCAAAAGCTCGGCGACCATCCGGCACTCTTCGGCTTCGATATGTTCAATGAGCCGTTTATGGGCAAGGACGGCGGCAAGGTTTTCCGCACGCTTGTTGCTAACCTTATTAAAGCAACACTTACGGACAAGCGTATCAGAAAGGGTAAGCTTATAAAGGATGCCCTTAAGCTCGATATTCCTGCCGTGCTTGACCAGTATAACGGCGGTGTGCTTCGTGACGTTGCGGCTTCTGCTGAGAAAATTGTTGAAAAGTTCGATCGAGAGCGTTACACACCCTTCCTCAATAAAACTGCTGGTGCAATAAGAAGTGTTACTGACAATGGCATTATGTTTATTGATAACTGCTACTATTCTAACCTCTCAATCCCCTGCAAGGCGGGTCCGATTAAATATGGTGACGAGGTTGAAACTCAATCCTGCTTCTCGCCGCACGGCTATGATTTTATGGTCGATACTCCGCTTTACAAGCACGCAAGCTCATCCCGTACGGATGCTATTTTCGGTGAGCACGAAAACACGCAGAAGCGCCTGGGGATTCCCGTGCTTGTCGGTGAGTGGGGCGGCTATTCCGAGGGAAACGAGTGGTACCCTCACGTACATCACCTTCTCCGCTTCTTTGATGACCGCAAGTGGAGCAACACCTACTGGGCTTTCCACGAGGGCCTTATCGGTGACCCGCTTATGAATGAGCTCAACCGACCCTATCCCAGAGCGGTAACGGGAGAAATACTCTCCTACCGCCACAACAGAGAAAACAATTGCTTTACTCTTATCTATAAGCAGGACAAGGAATTTGACAGTGCCACAGTTGTTTACTTGCCCGGCAAACCGCAAGACGTTGAGTTCGAAGGTGAATATGAGATTAATCCGCTTAAGTACGGCGGATGTGAGCTGGTAATTAAAACGGGTGTCGGTGAGCACCGTGTCTTTGTTCAGCTCTGAGGTGCGGTATGAATATAAGACCGTATAAAGGAACTGACAAACGTAGGGCGCAGGAAATCTGCCTGCGTACAGCGAGTGACGATTTTCCGTTCACTACCATTGAGGAGCGTCCGTTCAGGGATTATCTTCTCTCGACCTACTGCGATTATTATATAGAATGTGAGCCTGAAAACTGCTTTGTTCTTGCCGATGAAAATGACGAGGCTGTGGGCTACGTTTTGTGTGCAAAGGAGCAGAAAAAATACCGAAAGGTGTTCCTGAAAGAATACCAGCCGAGAGTTTTCTGCGACCGCAAGGCGAAAATCGAAAGCTGGGGAGAAGCGTGGGTACACGAAATTGTCGCACGGAAATACCCGGCACACCTGCACATTGATATTCTCAAAGGCTACCGAGGCGGCGGCAACGGCACGTGTATGATTGCCACACTCCTTGACCACCTGAAAGCGCAGGGCGTCAAAGGCATTCACCTTGTTGTAGGTGAGGATAACCCCAACGCAATCCGCTTTTATACTCGTTGCGGCTTCAAAACCCTGCTGAAATTCGGCAAGGGAAGAATAATGGGAAAACAATTGTAAATGCAAAATTAAGGGTGGGCAAAGCCCACGCCCGTTTATAACAGTAAAAGAGCCATCGTCTTTCGACGGTGGCTCTTTTTATAATTGAATCTTATTTATACTTGGGTCTCTTTACGTAGCTTGTGTGGAGAACCTCATGTGCCTTATGGCTGTTGGGTTCACCAAGGAACTCTGCGTAAACCTTCTTGACTGCCTCACTCTCGTGTGACTTTCTCTTGGGAAGGTTCTTGTCAGCCTCGTAGAGAGCTGCTGCACGTCTGCCCTTAAGGTCAACGAAGTTGTGAACAACAGCGTGCTGAATCGGCTGACCGCCGCCGTTTACACAGCCGCCGGGACAGCCCATGATTTCGATGAACTGGTAGTCTGCTGTGCCGTTCTTGACCTTTTCCATAATCTCGTGTGCTGCTGCAGCGCCGCTGGCAACTGCAACCTTGACGTCGAGACCTGCAACCTTGTAGCTAGCTTCCTTGATGCCCTGACCGCGAACCTCTGTGAAGTCGAGGCTCTGAAGCTCTTCGCCTGTAAGAACTTCAACAGCTGTACGCAGAGCAGCCTCCATAACGCCGCCTGTTGCGCCCAAGATAACAGCTGCACCTGGGGACTCGCCAAGGGGATTGTCAAACTCTTCGTCGGGAAGGTGGTTGAAGTAGATACCTGCTGTTTCAATCATACGTGCAAGCTCACGTGTTGTGAGTGCGTAGTCAACATCCGGGTAACCGGAAGCTGCCTGATGGTCACGCTTTGTCTCGAACTTCTTTGCTGTACAGGGCATAATGCCGACAACAACGATATCCTTGGGGTCAATACCCATCTTCTGTGCGTACCATGTCTTTGTGATAGCACCGAACATCTGCTGGGGTGACTTACAGGTTGAAAGGTGGTTGAGCTGGTTGGGGTAGTAGTGCTCGCAGTACTTGATCCAACCGGGTGAGCAGGAGGTAATCATCGGGAGAGTGCCGCCGTTCTTGATTCTGTCAAGAAGCTCGTATGCCTCTTCCATAATTGTAAGGTCTGCTGCAAAGTCGGTATCGAATACCTTGTCAAAGCCGAGTCTGCGAAGGGCGGCAACCATCTTGCCTGTTACGTTTGAGCCGATGCTCATACCGAAGCACTCGCCGAGTGTAACGCGGATTGAGGGAGCTGTGTTTACAACAACGAACTTCTCGGGGTCGTTGATTGCTGCAAAAACAGCCTTTGTGTCGTCCTTCTCGTAGATAGCACCTGTCGGACAGTTAACGATACACTGACCGCAGGAGATACAGGAAACATCAGCAAGGTCCTTATCAAAAGCGGAGCTGATGTGTGTGTCGAAGCCACGTGCGTTTGCGCCGATTACGCTTACCTTCTGCTCGTTACAAGCTGCAACACAGCGGCGGCAGAGGATACACTTGCTGTTATCTCTTACCATGTGAGCTGCGGAATCGTCAAACTCAAATGCGGGCATTTCGCCATCATATGCGTGCTCATCGTCAACACCGAATTCCTTACAGAGCTTCTGAAGCTCGCAGTTACCGGAACGGATACAGGAAAGGCATTCCTTTCTGTGTGTGGAGAGGATGAGCTCGAGTGTTGTCTTTCTGGACTGTCTTACCTTTTCTGTGTTGGTGAAAACCTCCATACCCTCGTTTACGGGGTATACGCAGGCGGTAACAAGGCTTCTTGCGCCCTTGACCTCTACCATACAGATACGGCAGGCACCGATTTCGTTGATGTCCTTGAGGTAGCAGAGAGTGGGGATTTCGATACCCGCATAACGTGCTGCTTCGAGGATTGTTATACCGTTAGGCACACTGAAGGGCATGCCGTTGATTTTGATATTTACCATTTCCATTGTGTGGCACACTCCTTTCCTTATTTCTTATAAATTGCCTGAATCTTCTTGCAGGAATCCATACAGGCGCCGCACTTAACGCACTTTGTATGGTCGATTGTGAATGATGCAAGCTTGTGACCGGGTGCAATATAGTCTGTTCTGACAATTGCGCTTGCCGGACAAGCTCTTGCGCACATACCGCAGCCGATACACTTATCAGCGTCGATATAGTACTGAACAAGACCCTTACATACACCTGCGGGGCACTTCTTGTCAACAACGTGTGCAATGTATTCTTCTCTGAAGAACTTGAGTGTTGCAAGAACGGGGTTGGGAGCAGTCTGACCGAGACCGCAAAGAGAGTTCTGCTTGATGTAAAGAGCAAGCTGCTCGAGCTTGTCGATATCCTCAAGTGTTGCCTTACCCTCTGTAATCTTGTCGAGGAGCTCCATCATTCTCTTTGTACCGATACGGCAGGGGGAACACTTACCGCAGGACTCATCAACTGTGAAGTCGAGGAAGAACTTTGCGATATCAACCATACAGTTGTCTTCGTCCATAACGATAAGACCGCCGGAGCCCATCATACAGCCGATAGCTGTAAGGTTGTCGAAGTCGATTGCTGTGTCCATAAGGCTTGCGGGGATACAGCCGCCGGAAGGACCACCGGTCTGTGCTGCCTTGAACTTCTTGCCGTTGGGAATGCCGCCGCCGATGTCTTCGATAACCTCGCGGAGTGTTGTACCCATGGGAACCTCAACAAGACCTGTGTTCTTGATCTTACCGCCGAGTGCGAATACCTTGGTACCTGTGGACTTTTCTGTGCCCATGGACTTGAACCAGTCTGCACCGTTGAGGATGATCTGGGGAATGTTGGCGTAGGTTTCAACGTTGTTGTTGTTTGTGGGCTTGCCGAACAGACCCTTGACAGCCGGGAAGGGCGGACGGGGACGGGGCTCACCTCTGGTACCTTCGATAGAGGTCATAAGTGCAGTTTCTTCACCGCAAACGAATGCGCCTGCACCAAGACGGATGTGAAGGTCGAAGCTGAAGCCGGATTCGAAGATGTTTTCGCCGAGAAGACCGTACTCTTTAGCCTGGTCAATAGCAATCTGAAGACGCTTGACGGCGATGGGGTACTCAGCACGGACGTAAACGTAACCTTCGCTTGCGCCGATTGCGTAACCGCAGATGGCCATAGCTTCGATAATACAGTGGGGGTCGCCTTCGAGGATTGAACGGTCCATGAATGCACCGGGGTCACCTTCGTCAGCGTTACATACTACATACTTCTGGTCTGCAGCGTTCTTTGCTGCGAAGCTCCACTTGAGGCCTGTGGGGAAACCGCCGCCGCCTCTGCCGCGAAGGCCGGAATCCTTAACGATGTTTGTAACCTCTTCGGGTGTGAGCTGGTTAAGGCACATTTCAAGAGCCTGATAACCGTCGTGAGCAATATACTCGTCAATATTTTCGGGGTCGATAACACCGCAGTTGCGAAGAGCAATTCTCTTCTGCTTTGCGTAGAACTTTGTCTGCTCGAGGGACTTGATTGAGTCAGCCTCAACTGTCTCATCATAGAGAAGACGTGTTACCATACGGCCCTTGAGAAGGTGCTCTTCTACGATTTCGGGAATGTCATCGACAGTAACCTCACTGTAGAAGCTGCCTTCGGGATAAACTATCATAATCGGACCCAGGGCGCAAAGACCAAAACAACCTGTTTTGATAACCTTGATTTCATCCTGAAGTCCCTTTGCTGCGATTTCGCTTTCGAGCTTTTCTATAATCTCATTGCTGTGAGAAGAAGTACAGCCCGTACCGCCGCAGACAAGAACGTGGGAACGATACATTATTGTTTCCTCCTTGTTATTTTGCCTTTGTTATTTCGCTACTGAGCCGACTGTGAATTCGGTAACGATGTTGCCGTTGACGATGTGGTCTGCAACAACCTTTGCTACCTTGTCAGCGGACATCTGAACGTATGTGACCTTTTCCTGACCGGGTACGAAAACCTCAACGATGGGCTCGTACTGGCACATACCGATGCAGCCTGTCTGTGAAACTGTTACGCCCTTGAGTGAACGGCGGGCAATTTCCTCTGTAAAAGCATTGAGAACGGGGCGAGCACCTGCTGCGATACCGCAGGTAGCCATACCGACTACGATTCTGGTGTTTTCCTCGCTGTCGCTTCTTGCTGTCATAGCTTTAAGTGTACGTTCTTTGATTGCCTGAAGTTCTGCAAGTGATTTCATTGGTTTACACCTCCGAGTAGAATGTTGGTTTGTTCATTGATATAGTCTTTCATCCACTGTACCACTTCCGGCTCGCTGAGCGGTACGCCCTCGAGTATTTCTTTAAGCTGTACCGTTGAAAGCTCAAAGCCTTCGTTGTCGAGCTGTCTTGTGTAGATGAAATCTCTGTCTGTGTTCATTGAGATAAGGATAGTTACAGTAGAGGTCACGTCGCCAAGCGGTGTGAAGTCTATGCTGTCGGTTTTGAAAACGGCAGAAGTAGTTGTACCCTTACCTTTTTCGCTTTCTATTTTCAGACTGCCGCCCGTCTGCTCTGCGGCGAGCTTGAACAGCGGTATTCCCATACCGACCTTGCGTGTCGTTCTTGTGGTGAAGAACGGGTCAAGCACGTTTTCGAGCTGTTCCTTTGTCATACCGCAGCCGTTGTCGCTGACTGTTATTGTCAGCTCCTTGCTTACGGTGTTTTCCGCAATTTCAATTTCAATCAGGCTTGCACCTGCTGCAATTGAATTCTGGGCGATGTCGAGAATGTTGAGTGAAAGCTCACGCATAGCTTATGCGTTCTTATACTTTTCGATGATGCCGGCTATCTGGTCGGGAACGAGCTTGCCGTAAACGTCCTCGTTAACGTTGAGAACGGGAGCAAGACCGCAAGCACCGATGCAACGTGTAGCCTCAAGGGAGAACTGACCGTCTTCTGTGCATTCGCCGGGAGCGATGCCGAGCTGCTTTGAAAGCTCGTCGAGAAGAGCCTGTGAGCCCTTAACGTAGCAAGCTGTGCCGAGGCAGACAGCAACGTTGTACTTGCCCTTGGGGGAAAGTGAGAACTGTGCGTAGAAGGTGGAAACACCGTAAACCTTTTCAAGCGGAATGTCCATACCCTCTGCAATCATTACCTGAACCTCAAAGGGAAGATAACCGTAGATAGCCTGAGCCTGCTGCATAACGTGCATAAGCATGCTGGAATCGTGCTTGTTTTCTTCGATTATCGCCTTGAGCTGTACCTCCTGCTCGGGAGTGCCTTTGAAGGGGCTTTTGCTGATTTTCTTGAGCATTTTATTTTCCTCCTTTGTCGTAGAATTGTTGGAGCCGTATATGCGTACGACCCCAAAATCGTACATACATACGAATGAATTATATCATAACTAAATATCGAATGTCTATAGTAAAATTTTATTTTTATTATAAATAATTACTTATTATGACATAAATTTTAAGTTATATTAGAATGTAGAAAAAGCACCCGAAAGTTCGCTTCCGGGTGCTTTAAAATTTCAGACTTAGTCGACGGTGGCAATCTTCTTGACCTGAATGCTTTCGTTGCCGTTGGCATCCATAAGAGTGCCCTTGGAATATTCAAGGTTGATTGTCATGCCGGCAATTACCTGCTCAACGGTTTTGCCGCCTAATGCGTCGGGGTTGACCATTATCGTTACAGGAATTTCGTCCTTCATGCCGCTTGCCATGCTGAATTCGCCATACTGGGAAACGCTGTTGAGCCATACACCGTTTGCACCGTTGTTTTCAGGCAGTATGCGGTAAACGGTGAGGTCTGTGTCGGTCTTGTTTTCTACTGCAATGTAGAATACGTAGCACTGCCACTTGCCCTCTTTGTTCATCGCCTGAGCTGCCGTTTCGCTGTCCATACCGTAAAGCGGTGCTTCGTTTGCGAAAATGAGCTCGTTTTCTCTGTAAAGCTTGAGATATGCGCTGCCGTCTTCAATTGAACTGCGCTTTGCAACGATTTCCTTGTCGGCATCCTCATTATCTGCTTTAGGTGCTTCAATGTTGTTTTTAACCTTGATTTTTGTGTAATCAGCAGGGTCGATAACCTCGTTATCATCCTCGGGGGTGGGGTAGCCGAGAATAACGATATCAAGGTCTGCCACTGTTGAATACATCTGTTCTACGCTGAGCTTTGCAGTGTTGATAACTATTGTTGCGGGATAGAATTCGTTTTCGATGCCTGCGGGGATGGAAAGCTCGCCGTTGATGGGACAGGTGCTGAAATAAAAACCTTCCTGATTGGTTTCTGCCTTTTCAAAGCCTATGTAGCTGAATGCTTCCTTGCCGTTGTTGCTCAGGGAAATCTCAAGTGAATATACCTGCCATTTGTCGGGGTTTGCAAGGAAGTCCTGTGCATCAGCTTCGGGCATTGAAATGTCTGCCTGTGCTGTTGCCATGAAGGTTTCGGGGTTGTTGAGGTAGTATTGCTTGAGGCTGCCGTCCTCAAAAATCTGGTTGAGCTCGGCAACTGTTTTGCCCGAGTCACCCGAGCAGGCGGCAAAGCTTAACAGCATAACTGCCGCGAGAAGGAGCGAGAGAATTCTTTTAACTTTCATTGTATTTCCTTACCTTTCTTTTAATGATCTGTCGTGAACGTGCTATTGCCATTGTGCCCTCGGGCACAGTGTCGGTTATTACAGAGCCTGCCGCAGTGTATGAGCTGTCGCCGAGTGATACGGGAGCAATCATACATGTGTGACAGCCTACGAAAACCCTGTTTTCTATTGTTGTGCGGAATTTTTTTGTACCGTCGTAATTTGCCGTGGCACAGCCGCAGCCAACGTTTACGCCTTCGCCTACATCGCTGTCGCCGATATAGCTCAGGTGGCTGATGCTGGTTTTTTCGCCGATGTTCGAATTTTTGTCTTCAACAAAATTTCCTGC
>JAZOMP010000169.1:0-7554 GCA_045654045.1 Acutalibacteraceae bacterium | reverse complement strand
ATGCGTTTCGGATTGGTTCACCCTTATCGTCAACTATAACAAGACCCTGCATCTGTGAGCAGAATGAAATACCGGCAATTTCCTTGGGGTCAACACCTGTTTTTTCAATAACCTTTTTGCTCGTGTTACAGATTGCGCTCCACCACTCGGACGGAATCTGCTCCGCAGAGCCGTCGGGCTTCGTGTGAAGGGAGTAGCCCTCCATCGCCGCACCAACGAGATTTACGGTTTTGTCAACCTCGAAAAGACATGTCTTAACACCCGTCGTACCTATATCAAATGCCATTATAAGTGTTTTGCTCATAAGCTTTCACAGCTCCCTTTCGGACACAATAATATATATTAATATAGCATAATTTGTTATGTGTTTCAATTAACATCATAAACAAAAAATTGCACAACGTTTTGACAAATTACGGTTTGTAGGGCTCTTTAAGAGAAGCAGTACCCACTTGTCCCCCTTGCAAAAGGGGGATGTCAAAACGATAGTTTTGACAGGGGGATTTTGTATAAATTGATATCCCGTGAACATAATCCCTCCACCACTTCGTGGTCCCCCTCCCTTTAACAAGGGAGGCAAGTGTGTTATACTATTCTGTCAACATCCCGACAAACTCTAATTTGCAAAAAAAGAATTATTTGTAAAATTTTGAAAAAACCTATTGACACGCTCACTCTAATCTGTTAGTGTATAGATACACTCTAACGGATTAGAGAAAGGAGAAATCAATATGGAAACACCTAAAGTTTTTGAAAGTGAATATCGTTTTTGCTTGATTTTGTGGGAGCACGAGCCAATCAAAAGCAGTGAGCTTGTTAATCTCTGCAAAGAGCAGTTGGGCTGGAAGCCTACCACTACATACACCGTTATCAAGCGTTTGTCTGAAAGAGGTGTGCTCAAGAATGAAAACACCATTGTTTCTTCTTTAGTTTCAAAGGATGAGGTTCAGGCTTCGGAAATCAATGAAATGGTTGAAAAAACCTTTGAAGGCTCTCTTCCTGCATTCATTGCTGCATTTACAAAGCATCAGAAAATCTCTGACAAGGAAATCGATGAAGTTCAAAGGATGATTGACCGTTTTAGAAAAGGAGAATAAAAATGACTGAATTCTTCTTAAATGTTGTTAATATGAGCATTTCTGCAAGTTGGCTTGTTTGTGCAGTTCTTTTACTCAGATTATTACTTAAAAAAGCTCCAAAATGGATAAATGTTCTACTTTGGGGAATAGTTGCAGTGCGTCTTATCTGCCCATTCTCTTTCGAAAGTGTATTAAGTCTGATACCAAGTTCTCAAACAATAAACCCTGAAATAGCTCTTAATGCTCCCGTTATAGATTCGGGCGTAACAATTATTGATAATGTGATAAACCCCATTATCGGTGAAGCAACTATATCCCTTCAACCTGAAAAGGATGTTAATTTATTTCAGTTTATTATGCCTTATTTAGCAGGTGTATGGCTTGTGGGGATTGCAGCTCTGTTAATTTATACACTTATCAGCTTCTTAAGATTAAAGAGAAAAATAGGAACAGCGGTTCTGCTTCGTGATAACATTTATCAGAGTGAGGCTGTGGTATCGCCTTTCGTTCTCGGTATAATCAAACCGATAATCTATTTGCCTTTTAATATGAACGGTCAGGATATGGAGCACGTTATTGCACACGAGCAGGCACACATCCGCAGAAAAGACTATCTTTGGAAGCCTCTTGGTTTTCTGATTCTTACCCTCCATTGGTTCAATCCTATTGTTTGGTTAGGTTATATTCTTCTTTGTCGTGATATTGAGCTTGCCTGTGATGAAAAGGTTGTAAAAGAGCTTAACAATGAACAACGCGCAGACTATTCTGAGGCTCTGCTTGCGTGCAGTGTAAACAGACGAATGATTGCTGCTTGTCCTCTTGCTTTCGGTGAGGTAGGTGTCAAAGATAGAATAAAATCCGTGTTAAATTATAAAAAGCCTGCATTCTGGGTTATTGTTGTTGCTGTTATTGCAAGCGTAGCCATTGCGGTCTGCTTCCTGACAAACCCGAAGAAAGATAAGGAATATTACGATTCGGGCTATTCATTGCAGATTGTTGATGAAACCTATATAGGCACAACGCAGCTGCCCGAAAAAACGGATACATATTATTTTGATGTTCTCAACGGCACAAAGGGTAAGCTCTCCAACGGCGCAAGGTTTGAAATTACCGAGTGCAATCTCCAAAGCGGAAGCCTTACAATTAAATTAAGCGGAGCATCACTTTACAGTACAACCGAGGTTGAGCCCGTTGCTTTGAAGGAAATAGTTGTTGAAGAAGGCTCCGGCGGAGTGGTCCTTACCGATAAGCAATACACACACTTCTATACCTTTAGCTTTGTAAGAACGCAAAGCCTTGATGAAGCGATAACGCAAGCCATATTTGATATGGATAAGCCTTCTCACGGCGATTTAGGCACGGAGCTTGTAAGCGAAGGACACGAAATTTACGGCACAGAGATTGGCGGTAACAAATATACAGTATATGCAGCCATAAGCTATAATCTTTGGGGCTTTGAAAACGGATATTTTATACCCAAATACGATTCGAGCGATGATGTTGTTATGGTGTTTGAAAAAACATCATCGGGGTATAATTTGCTTGATATAAAGTACGCCGTCGGTGAAGCATCTGATGTTTATGAAGCATCTGTAAAGGAACTGTTTCCGAAGAAGTATCATTTTCGGATAATATACGGCGACATAATTAACTATATGTATATGAAAAAACAGAATGAAGCGTATGCTGAATCTTATCTTGCCGAAATAGGCAGAACCGAAGAGATTAGTTATTATTCTCAGATGAAGCATATAATATTTACCGACGTCGGCGTGACTGAAGAAGCGTCAAATAAGTTTCTCAGCTATATGTTGCCTTATAAGTCGGAGTTAGGGTATTACGAATCGCTTGAAAATAACGTCAGATATATCAATACAACAGCATATGATGAAGCGAGAAATATAATTGTTTGCACAAAGGAAGTTTACGATACAAAGGAAATGGTTGAAAAGATAGAAATAGACGGTGTAACAGGCGAAATAATATCTCCGATATTATAAAGATAAGAAAGAGCGATGTCATTCTTCAGACGAAGCCGAAGAATCTTAAAAACACAAAAAAGATTATTCACTTTCTTTCAGAATTGATATATTATTGTAGGGTCGATTCGTGATTTGCCCTTACAAACCGAAAATTAACAACCCGACCAAGGAACAAAAACTTCCAAGGTCGGGTTATTCTTTTCTATATTCTGCTTAATATATCCACCGCTTCGAGGTATCCGTCAAAACCCTTGCCTTTTACCGTTGCGACACAGGCGGCACGGATATACGAAACCTTGCGGAATTCTTCTCTTTCGTCGGGGTCGGAGATATGCACCTCAACCGTGGGAATATTTACAGTTTTTACCGCATCAAGCAAGGCGACACTTGTGTGCGTATATGCCCCCGGGTTAATTACAATTCCGTCAACCTTGCCGTAGGCTTCCTGAATTTTATCCACAAGACAGCCCTCGTGGTTGGACTGGTAAAATTCAACCTCAATTCGGCTTTCTTCGCAGTAACTTGATATCATACCGCATAAATCCGCATAGGTTTTACTGCCGTAAATTTCGGGCTCTCTTATACCCAGCATATTTAAATTAGGACCGTTTATAACAAGTATTTTCATTTTTCTTCAAGTCCTTTCAGTATTCGTTCAACAGTTACTTCGGGGTCGGAATCAACCTCAACCGACAAATCGCTTACCATCCAGTAGTGTAACTGACGCACCCTGTACATTTCAATCAGATTGTTTGATTGACTGAGCGGTCTGCCGTCAATGGAAAGAGTGGCAATATCACGGGCTAAGAAGATGACAACTGAGTTTTGTCTTAAGTTTGCTTTGTTGTCATCACGCAGTATTGCGCCGCCGCCCGTTGCAATTATTTTGCTGCTCAATTTTCCTGCTTCAGAAACCGCCTGTGCTTCGGCGTTGCGGAAATATTCCTCGCCGTGCTTTTCAAAAATTTCGGGTATTGGCATTTTTTCGTTTTCAACTATAAGGCTGTCCGTGTCAACGAATTCTCTACCAAGTTTTTGAGCAAGCAGCTTACCTGCCGTGGATTTACCGCAGCCGGGCATACCCACAAGCACAATGTTTTTCATCTGCTTTTCGAGTGCTGACAGTATTTCAAGCGTTTTGCCTTTTTCAAATTCTGTTTTTGTAAAGCTTTCCGCCGCTTTTATTGCCTGGGCGCAGAGCATTATAAGTCCGTTTACCGCAGGTATTCCGAGAGCTTCGGCTTCAAGAATAAGCCGTGTTTTGCTTGGGTTATATATAAGGTCTGCCACACCCTTGCAGCTTTTGAAAAGCGACAAATCTACAGGGCTTTCACCGTTATTCGGGTACATACCGACAGGTGTTGTGTTGATTATATAATCCGCATCGGCGTGCTTTGCGATATTTTCGTAGTTGTCCGTTTCACTCCTGCGTGAAATAACGGTTATTTCCCTTGCACCCTTGTCCTGGCAGACGCAGACAACTGTTTTGCTCGCACCGCCGTTGCCGAGTACGACAACCTTTTTGCCCTTGACGTCAAATTCCGCATCTTCAAGCAGGTAGGAAAAGCCGTAATAATCCGTGTTGTCGCCGTAAAGCGTGCCGTCAGGCAGACGAGTAACTGTGTTCACGCTGCCGATTTTTTTCGCTGCATCGGAAAGCCCGGACATATACGGCATAACTGCTTCCTTGTACGGAATTGTTACGTTCATTCCGTCAAAGCTGCCGTTTGCAATAAATTCTGCAATTTCATCAGGCTCCTTTTCATAGAGCGGATATTCATAATCGCCTAAAAGTGAATGTATCTGCGGCGAATAGCTGTGGCCGAGCTTGCGGCCGAGTAGTCCGAAACGCATCTTGTTTTCTCCCATACTGTCAGCATTCTTGTTCGGAATTTTCAAGAAGTTTTGCTTGATAGGTGCGTGATAATTTCATAATAAGTTCAAACAGCTCTTTTGCTGCCGCTTCGTGCTCTTCACCTGCAAGGTCAGATACACGCTGTAAAAGCGCACGCTCTCTTGCAGGGTCGTATATGTTCATATCGTTAGCTTTTTTGTATTCGGCAACGCTTGCCGCCTTCTCCATTCTCTGTCGGAATAAATCAACAAGCTGAGTATCTATATTGTCAATTTCCTGTCTTATCTGTTGAATATCCATTCTATTCACTGTCCTTTAAATGACTAATCATTAAATCTGCAATTGCAATTGCAGCTGCCGCTTCAACAACGGGTACGGCACGCTGAACAATGCACGGGTCGTGTCTGCCGACTATGTTAAGCGTTGTGTTGTCTTTATTCTCAAAAGAAATTGTGTTCTGTGTTTTTGCAATAGACGGTGTGGGTTTGAGTGCAGCTGTAAAAACCAGGGGCATAGCGTTTGAAATGCCGCCGAGTATACCGCCGCAGTTATTGGTGCGTGTCTTTACCGTGCCGTTTTCATCAAAATAAAATTCATCGTTGTTTTCGCTTCCGAAAAGCGTTGCGGCTTCGAAGCCTGCGCCGAATTCAATGCCCTTAACGGCAGGAATTGAGAAAACAAGCTGTGCGATTTTGCTCTCCAGACCGCTGAAAAGCGGACCGCCCAGCCCGACGGGTAAGCCCACAACGGCACATTCAACCGTACCGCCTACAGAATCGCAATCTGCCTTTGCAGCAAGAATTTCAGCCTTCATTTTTTCAGCTGCTTCATCGTCAATGCAGGTGAAGGCTTTTTCTTTAAGAGCGTTAAGCTCTTGGGCTGTAATGTTTACGCTGTCAATTTTTTTGTCCTCAATGCCGTGAATGCTTGCAATGTGCGCACCGATTGTGATGCCCATACTTTCAAGCCATTGAAGACAGATTTCGCCTGCAATACAAAGCGGAGCAGTAAGTCTGCCGGAAAAATGTCCGCCGCCAGAAACATCATAATTTTCACCGTATTTTATCTTTGCTGTGTAATCAGCGTGACCCGGTCGCGGTTTATCGTTCAGCTCGGAATAATCCTTTGAACGTTGGTTGCTGTTATAAATAACCGCACGGATGTTTTCTCTGTTGGTTTTTCCTTCGGTCAGACCTGAAAGAAAAATAACTTTGTCCGCTTCTTTTCTTTGCGTTGAAAATTCGTTTCTGCCGGGGGCACGTCTTGCCATAAATGCGGTAAGCTTTTCTTCGTCAATCTCAACGCCGATGGGAAATCCGTCAATCGTGACACCGATTTCAGGGGAGTGGGATTCACCGAATATTACCAATCTGATATTTTCACATTTGATAGAGGATTCCATAAATAAGTCTCCGTCAGATTAATTTTACTGTTCCGCCGAGTCTTGAAAATTCTTCAAAGAAGGTCGGGTAGGATTTGTTTACGGCTTCACAGCCATTTATTACTGTTTCGCTTTCACATTGGCTTGCCGCAATTGCCGCCGCCATAACAATACGGTGGTCGTTGAACGAATCAACCGTGCCGCCGTTTAATTTTCCGTTGCCGTAAATGGTCAATGTGTCGTCTGTCACCTCGGCACAGCCGCCAAGGTCGGTTATAAGCTTTTGTGTCGAAAGCAAACGGTCGCTTTCTTTGATTCTCAGTCTTGCGGCATTATAAAATACTGTTGTTGCTTTGAAAAAACACGCCGTAACCGCAAGTACGGGCACAAGGTCGGGTATGTTTCCGACATCAATTTCGATATCCGAGCCGTATTTTTTTACTATTTCGGCAACAGCTTTGTCACCTTGTATTGATTTATCTGTCAAGTTATAACACTTTACATGGTTGCCATTGATTGCGTTTGCGCAGATAAAGAATGCCCCATTTGACCAGTCGCCCTCAACGGTGTATTCTTCGGGCGAAATAAAGCTGTTATTTTGGAATATCTTTATCTTGTTTTCCTTGAATTCAGTCTTTATTCCGAAGTCGGAAAGTACGGACAGAGTCATATCAATATATGGCTTTGACTGTATTTCACCAACTACCGTAACCGTTGATTCTGCGTGGGTTTGCGGTAATGCAAGAAGCAGACCGCTTATGAACTGCGAGCTGACACTGCCGTCAATAACGTAGTCACCGGCTTGCAGCTTTCCGCTTACCGTCAATGGGATAGTATTACCGCTTGTGCTGCACCCGTGTGAGCGCAGGGCTTCGCACAGCTCACCTATGGGCCTTTCGGGTAATCTACCGCTACCGTAAAGTGAAACTGCTTTACCGAGTGAAGCGGAAACAGGGAGCATAAACCTGAGCGTTGAACCGCTTTCACCGCAGTTGAGCACTGCATTTTCGGTTGAGTTCGTTATTGGCTCAACTAAAAAGCCCGTTTCTGTTTTTGCGATTTTTGCACCAAGCTGTCTTAAACAGTCAGCTGTGGCTTCAAAATCCGCAGATCTGCTGGGACAATCAATTCTTGTTGCCCTGTCACTCAATGCCGCACAGATTAACGCACGGTGTGCAACCGATTTTGAAGCGGGTGCTTTTACGTTACCGCAAAGGGGAGAGGGCTGAATAATTACTTTCATATTTTATCACTTCA
>JAZOMP010000168.1:0-5085 GCA_045654045.1 Acutalibacteraceae bacterium | reverse complement strand
TGTATCGGCTGTATGAAGAGCGTAAAGGCCTGCGAATACGACGCAGTAAAGGTTGAGGACTTCTGCGCTAAGGTTGACTACGACAAGTGTATCGGCTGCGGCAAGTGCCACGAAGCCTGCCCCGTCGGCGCAATCGACGTAATCGAGCTTGGCAAAATCGCACTCAAGAGTATAAACAGAATATAAAAGCATCATCATAAAACCAAAAGGCTGAGTGGTAGAAACCGCTCAGCCTTAGTTTTTTTATATTCAGTTAACTTTTATTGAAAGAATCTCAAACGGTTTGAGAGAAGCGGAAATCGTGCCGCCCGAAACGGCGCACTCGGTAACCTCATTTTCCATAAGGTCAACAACGCTTGCACGCTGGAAGCGGAAATTCGGTCTGATGGTAAAGCTGCAGTCCGCACCCGTGTTTTCATAAATACGGATGATGATGCCCTTGCCGTCCTCGGCAGCTTTTATGCTTTCAATTACCGCAGAGCCGCCGTTGTCAAACTTCATAAGCTGGGCTGCTTCCTTTGCCTCAACCTGACCGTCGGTAGAAACCTTTGCAACGCTCAGGGGCATATTGAGCTGGTATGCGTGCTCGCTGACCTTTGCCTCAACTCTGTCACCCTTGTGGGGGTAGAAAGCGTATGTAAAGGAATGCTTACCGTAGTCGGCATTGACGTCCGGGTGGCAGGGTGAACGAAGTAGATTTATATCAATTGTTGTGTCCTTGACCCTATAGCCGTATTTGCCGTTGTTGAGCACTGCGGCACCGTAATCACGCTGTGAAATATCGAGCCACTTCTGGGCACAGATTTCAAACTGTGCATAGTTCCAGCTTGTGTTTTCAGTTGTTGAACGCTCAATTGAACCGAACTGAACGTCACACTCAACCTTGTCGCTTACAACGTTAATCGGGAAGGCTGTGCGGAGCATTTTTTTCTTTTCACGCCAGTCTGCCTCGGTTTCAAATCGGATAATACCTGCGGGCGTGAGAACGATTTTCTGCCTGAGCACAGACTCGTTGAAGCTGAACACTTGCGTTCTGACAGCGTTGCCGCCCTCGACACAGAAGTCAACCTCGGTGAGCTTCATATTGGTTGTTACGTCGTCAACGTAGTTAAAGCGCATATCCCAGGCATCGCCTCTGTCCTCGTAGATTGTGAAGACGTTAGCCTTTTCCCCGCCCGAAAGCACCTGTCTGCCGTTGATTTTGTCGTAAATTTCGGTGATTGCACCGTCAGCATCGAAGGTAACGGAAAGCTTACTGTTCTCAAGGCCTGTTTCGTCGCTTGCACAAGGCTCAAAGCGGTCTGTGCTTTCGTCAAGGCTCTTCATACCCATAGCGGGCACAGTGATAAGTCTGTAGCCGCCCGTGGTCTTGAACTGTTCCGTAACCTCGAAGGGAAGAGAGTTAAAAACTATTGTTTCGTTTACCCTGCCTATAGTTGCGGCAACCTTGGCATACGCCGACTTTTTGATTTCAGAAAGACGCTTGAGAAGCACCTTGAAGCGTTCTTCCGCCTCCTGATAGACACGGTTGATTGATGAGCCGGGCAGAATATCGTGGAACTGATAGAGCAGGTATTCTTCCCATATCTCGTCAAGCTCTGCCTTGGGGTAAGGCACGTTTGCGGCAAGCTTTGCCCACACGCAGGCAAACTCGGTTTCACGAAGAGCAAACTCTGCACGGCGGTTGAAGCGCTTTATTCTTGACTGTGTAGTGTATGTGCCCTGATGCTTTTCAAGGTATAGTTCACCGACCCACTTTTTATAGTTTGCCTTGTCCTCTGCAATTCTGTCGAGCATATCAATTGAATAGCCCTGCTCGCAAGGAACAAAACCCTCAAGGTTCTTCATACGCTTGAGACCTTCAAGGTGGAAGTTGCTCGGTCCTCCGCCACCGTCACCAATACCAAATAGCATAAGTGCCTCTTCACAAACGGCATTATCCTTGTAGTTATGTTCAATCTTTTTAAGCGATCTCGGCATTGCGGGACCGTTGTAAGTATCCTCGGGGAGAAGGTGCGCAAGGACGTCCGTACCGTCTATACCGACCCAGTTGAAGGTGTGGTGAGGGTAAACGTTGTGCTCACTCCACGAAAGCTTCTGCGTTACAAAGTAATCGACACCGCTCTTTTTCATAATCTGCGGTAAAGCGGCACTGTAGCCGAAAACGTCGGGAAGCCAGAGCGAACGCACATCCACACCGAACTCTTCCATAAAGAACTTCTTTCCGTAGAGGAACTGTCTTACAAGAGGCTCTGCACCGCTGACGTTGGTATCAGCCTCAACCCACATACCGCCCTGACATTCCCAACGGTTTTCCTTAACCTTCTGCTTTATTTTTTCGTAAAGTTCAGGATAATCTTCCTTGACCCACTTGTAAAGCTGGGGCTGGCTTGCACCGAAGATAAAATCGGGGTATTTGTCCATGAGCTGAATTACGTTGGAGAAAGTTCTTGCGCCCTTACGCTTGGTTTCTCTGATTGGCCACAGCCACGCAAGGTCGATATGAGCGTGACCGATACCTGTAACACGAAGCGAGCTGTCGCCGCCCTTGCGGTCAAGCTCTTTATTTAATATTCTCTTAACAGCTTCTCTGTCGAAATCGGGTGTTGTAATCATACATACAGCGTCGTAAGTTCTGCCGAGAAGACGCTTGTAGCGTGCGCTGTTCTTGTCGATACAGCCGAGCACATCTTTGATTACGGAGAGGTCATAATAAATATCGCGAAGCTCTGCATCACAGATTGCAAGGTCTGCTTCCATAACCTTTCCGCTATTCTTATAATTACCGAAAAGGTCGTTGCAGCCTGCGTCTGCCCACAGCGAAATTTCGCCGCTTTCCTTGGTGGCTTTGTCAAGCACATAAATGCGCTTACCCGGGCTGCCCAGAAAATGGTCAAAGTCAGAGCTTACATTAGTAAGACAGGCAACGGGAACGCCCGCTTTGTCAAACACGCACATTTCGCCGCTGACATCGAGCATAAGCACAAGGTTCTTTTCTCTTTCGCTTTCGGGAATTCTGCCCTCAAAGCAGAACCATGCACAGTCCCAAAGGTTACCCCAGCTTTCACCGACGGTGAGAATCTTCTCTTCACCGCTTGTTCGCTCGTTGAATGTAACAGGCTCACGGGTTACATAGGCTTTAACCGAAAGCGGAGCAATTTTGGTATAAATTGCGGGCTTTACTGTTTTGATTGCATCGTCAATTTTGCGAAGCATATATTTTTCTGAATAAGGCATAACTGCACATCCTCTCTTTCGGATATGTTATTTTTGTAAAAAAGGCCGTATCAAAACCCTATTAAAGCTTTGATACGACCGTAAAAATAGTTTTTATGCTGCAGGTTGAGTTGTGGTAAACCTGTCAAGCAGAGAATCCAACCTGCTTGTAGTTGTTTCCTCTGCAGGGGGCTGCTCCACGGGAGCCGTTGTGTTTTCTTCGCCACCCGAAGCAGGCTCATCACCGCTCGGGAATTCAATCAGCGAGCCGGTTGTTGTTTCGTCTTCATCATCACCCGGCTTCCACCAGTCGAGTATACCGCGTCTAGTTGTGGTTTCGTCGGTATTGCCCTCGTTGTAGCCATTGCCCGAATAGCTTTCGGAAGTGTCGGACGAGCTGTTTGAGCCGTTGTCGTTGAACTTAACGTAATCAAGCGCAGAATCGCGGTATTCGTCAAGCTCGATATTGGTTGTACCGTAAAGAGCAAGCTGAACACGCTGTGCCGCAAGCGGATAGTCGACAACCCAATAGGACACGCCATTAATCATAGCGCCCTTACGGGTATCCTCGTCGGGCATTGTTACCTGCTTGATTTCGTAGTTGAGCCAGCCCTGCGCAAGCGCCTGTGCGCCGTAGGAAAGGATCTGACTTCTTGAGCAGTCTGTTGCCAGAAGCGGAAGCAGAGTATCGACCGCATTGTTAAGCTGAGTGAGCGAAGCACCCTTTGCGCTGTTGATAATTGCCGTAATAAGCGTTCTCTGGCGGCGTGTACGCGAAACGTCACTATCCGCATCGCACTTACGGATACGGGCATATACAAGCGCCTGCTTACCGTCAAGCTTTACGGGGCCGTAGTTGGGTATTTTCTTGATAGCCGTGGTTGTGCGGTTGATATACCTCTGCTCGTATTCCTTCATATCAACCGTTACACCGCCGAGAGCATCAATAACCTTCGGGAAGCTTGTAAAGTCAACAGCTACGTAATAGTCAATACCTATCTTGTAGTCCTTTTCAAGTGTTTCTATCGTTGCCGCAGCGCCGCCCTTTGAATAGGCCGCGTTGACCTTTGCCCAGTAGCTCCTGCCGTTAGCCTCGAAATAAGTGCGGCTGTCGCGCATAAAGGAGCAAAGGGTGATTGTCTGCGTCTTTCTGTTGATTGAGACGAGCATAAGCACGTCGGAATTGCCGCCGTATTTGACACCGTTTTTGCCATCAATACCAATGAGCAGAACGTTGATTACGTAATCCTGCGACATATTGCTGCCGTCCATCTGATACCACTTTTTGAGCAGGTCATCAAGCGATGCGGCGTTGGAAACCTCGTGCACGGCTTCAAAATCTTCATCCTCAAAGTTTTCCGAATAGTTTTCATCGCCCGTGAAAACCTCGTCCTCACCCTCAATGTTGATAAGGTCAAGCTTGTCCTGTATAAAGACGGCAACAAGAGCACCAATCATAAGCAAAATCAGAATTATCATTGCGGCTAAAATGATTTTTGTATTTCTCTTGTTGTTCTTGAGCAAGAATTCAAAGAACTTGTTGGGATAACAGATTTCACGCTGGTCAAGCGGCTTGTGTCCGCGCTTATATGCCGGCTTTTCCTTTTCCTTTGAGCTGTCGGAATAGACATCCTCAAACTGCATTTTGTTGTTATTTTCTTCCATATCTCTTTCCCTTTAGTAACATCCTGTTACTCGTTTGTTTCCTGAGTTGTTTCTTCTTTTGTTTCGTTGCTTTCCTGTGTTGCTTCCTCGTCCTGAGCCTGAGCGGATTCTTCCTCGCGCTCTGCCGTGGTAGCCGTTACGAGGCTGTCGCCCTCGCCCACACGCATTACGCGTACGCCCTTGGAGGTACGGGAGAAGAGGCTT
>JAZOMP010000167.1:0-3931 GCA_045654045.1 Acutalibacteraceae bacterium | reverse complement strand
CAAGGTCCATAACTTCCTGTGTATTTGTTTCAGCGAGCATTGCGAAGCCTGTCTGACGGCAAGCATAAACGTCGGAATGGTCACCGAAGATGTTAAGAGCGTGAGAAGCTACGCAGCGAGCAGAAACGTGGAAAACTGAGGGAAGAAGCTCACCTGCGATTTTGTACATGTTGGGGATCATAAGAAGAAGACCCTGGGAAGCTGTGTAGGTTGTGGTGAGAGCACCTGCTGCAAGAGAACCGTGAACGGTACCTGCTGCACCTGCCTCAGACTGCATTTCTGCAACCTTTACTGTTGTTCCGAAGATGTTCTTACGACCGTTTGCTGACCAGATGTCAACATAGTCTGCCATGGGGCTTGAGGGAGTAATCGGGTAAATACCGGCAACTTCCGTGAAAGCATAGGAAACGTGTGCCGCAGCTGTGTTTCCGTCCATGGTTTTCATTTTTCTAGCCATGATTTATTTCCTCCTATATTTAATAACAATATAAATGCTAAAATGCACCGTCAATATATTAACACTTTTAAATCAAGATGTAAAGGGTATATTATATGTAAATCTTGTTTTTAAAGACAAGTTTTTGTAGTTTTTACCAATAAAACACAAAAAAATTACATCGCCGTAAAAATCGCGGCGATGTAAACGGTATTTTCTTATATTAAAGGTCGTTATATTCGAGCTCTTCCTCGGATACCTTTGCCTCATCCTCTTCCGAGTCGGCAGACTCGGGGTCAAGAAACGCATCCTTACGGTAGTTGCCCGTAATAAACTTAGCGTTGCGCTTTTCCTCTTTTTTGAAGGTTATGTGTGACATTGTGAGAATTACGACACCATTGAGACCGTTGATAAGATAAACGGGCGAAAGGCTGTCAAGAACGCGTGACATAGTCTGAAAAACGCCGTCCGAACTGTAAAACTGAATTTCCTTAAGACCGATTACAAAGAAACCGATACAGAACGAAACGAGGGAAGCCGCCATACCGAGAACAACAAGCAGGCGCATTGTAGCAAAGTGCAGGTTCATATACTGGAACTGTACTATAGGAAGGGTTGCAAGGCTTGCAATAACAAGGATTGCCGCCATATACGCCGCTCTTGTATTGCCTGCGGTAACCACCGCCGCAGAGGCATAGTAAGCTTCAACTAGGGCACTGACAATAAGCATAACTATCATCAGCGAGCTTGACCGCCGTGCCAGCGCAAAGTCGCCGCCGATTTCCATATAAATCGAGCTGCGGTGCGCAAACAGCGCGGTTTCTATGGCAAAAGCCATAGTAAGCGCAAGACGGCAATAAAAGCGCGGGTAGTTTACACAATAATTATAATTTATGAGACTGAGCACCGCATACGCAACAGCAACAACCATTGCGGTAAGCATAACGGTTACACATAGTCCGCGGAAACGCTGGTTTTTAAAAACAAAAGTCTCTTCCACTACATACATCCTTTATAAAATTTTATACAACTAAATATTAATATTTTTAAAACATTTTGTCAATACAAAACTTATTTTTCCAATTTTATCAAAGCCAGTTCTTCGGGGGTAATATAGCGGCACTCGCCCTGTTCAAGTGCTCTGTCAAGCAAAAGTGCGCCCATAGCCACACGCTCAAGCTCGTTTACGTGGGAGTCACAAGCGGCCGCCATACGCTTGATCTGATGGTATTTTCCCTCTTTAAGTCTGATTTCAACGGTGAGCCCGTCATCACTTAAGTTCTTGATTTTTGCAGGCAGGCACTCATACCCGTCCGCAAGGACTACACCCTTTTCAAACTCTTCCTGTTTTTCAGCTGAAACAGGCCTGTCCAGCACAGCTATATAGGTTTTCTCGATATGATTTTTAGGCGAAAGTATTTCGTGAGCAAAGTCACCGTCGTCCGTAATCAGCACAAAGCCCGTGGTATCCTTGTCCAGCCTGCCCGCAGGAAAAAGACCGCTGCGCCGCATATTCCCGGGCAGAAGGTCGATTACTGTTTTTTCATTCGGAGAGTTGCTTGCACTGACAACACCCTTGGGCTTATTAAGCATAATATAAACAAACTCGCTGTATCCGAATTTTTTGCCGTCAACAACTATTTCATCCGTTTCGGTGTCTGCCTTAAAGCCGGAATCAGACACGGCAACACCGTTTACAAGCACACGCTTTGATCTGACGAGCGCTTTGACTTCGCTTCGGCTATACGCACCCTGCGAGGCTATTATTTTGTCAAGACGTTGTTTGGACATCCGTTGTGTTACTCCTCTTTTCAGGATAGATAAAACTCTGAATAAAGCCGTCCTGCTCAAGCGAACATATATCACCGCCTATTACTGCACCGTTGAGTACGAAAATATTCGCCTGAACAAGTCCGTCTGCCGCTTCGTAGCCGGGATAGTTTTTCACCTGATAGGTCCAGCGTTTTGCACGTCTGCCCGCATATTTCGCAAGATCAAGCCCGTGCTGTTTTTGCATTTCGTTGTAGTCAGAATAAGCCGGGTCAAATTCCGCAGGTACTATAACCTCGCTCACTTCAACGGGGTCCTCCTCCACCTCCCAGCCAAACTGGGAAAGGAAAGCTATTCTCTGTGCCGCATCTCCTGCAAGATATGATATTCCCGAAACAGAGCGTGTAACGGCAGTTGAAACACTTTTACCTGCAACAACAAGACCGACAGCCGCACAAGCGACCAGAAGCATGCTGAGCGCAACGGCTTTGATTGACGATGAACGAACGGAAACTATAAACATAAGCCCACCTCTGTACATTTTCACTGTTAATGAAATATATGTGTTAAAGGTGGGTTATATTCTTATGATATTCTTATTTTGTTTTGTAGGCATCTATAAGGTATTCGTCACCGATTACGGTGCGGATATGGTCATAGATAAAATCGAGACTGAAATCCCCTACACCGTGTGAAGCGGCAAGGGAAGCCGTATAATCGGCAAGACGGTAGAGCTTAAGACCCGAATAACCTGCACGATAGTGTGTTATTACAATATCAAACAAGGGCTTGTCGATTGTAACTTCTCCTGTTGAAAAATCCTTATGGAAGGTAATGTTTGCCATACCGCCTATAAGGCGCTTGGGCTTATTCTGCGCAGAAACGAAGTTACCAAGCGAATAGAGCACAGGCACTTCCTTACCCTCTGGATTCGTGATATATTCCACGGGCTGAAGGGTATGGGGATGAGTACCAAGAATAAGGTCTGCACCCCAATTGACAACATCCTCGGCAAACTCGGTCTGCACATAATACGGCTCGTCGGAATATTCGACACCTGCGTGCATTGAAACAACAACGACGTCAGCCGCCTTGTCCGCATATTCAACCTGAAGCCTTACGTCCTCACGCTCTTCAAGATAAATGGCATAATCCTCTTTATCTGCCGGAAGAGTGATACCGTTTGTGTGCTCTGTAAAGGAAAGGAAAGCAAATGTAATGCCGTTCACGTTTACGATTTCAAGGTCTGTATATTCCTCACGGCTATGGTATGCACCGCTTGCAACAAGACCCTCGGTAGAATTGATAAGGTCAAGCGTAGAAATAAGTCCTTTACTTGCCTTGTCAAGCATATGGTTATTTGCAATGGTGAGCACATCAAAGCCGAGGTCAGCAAGCTGCTTTGCCATAACGGTAGGCGTGTTAAAGCAGGGATAGGTTGAAACCTCGTGAAGAGATGACATCATTGTTTCCTGATTGATAACGGCTATATCTGCCGCAGTTATCAGTTCCTTGAGCTTTGCATAGACTGGTGAAAAATCGTAGCTGCCGTCCTTTGTCCTTGACTGTGCCTGCTCGTAAATGGGCTTATGGATAAGGTTATCACCCACAGCAAGCATATTAACGCTTGCTGTGCGCTTTGCCGTTGTGACAAACTGCGTGGGCGAAAGCTCAATCGACTCGTCGGATATCGTACGTCTTGATGACACGGCTAAGCCGACACCA
>JAZOMP010000166.1:0-2620 GCA_045654045.1 Acutalibacteraceae bacterium | reverse complement strand
TCGTAGCCCCATATATCGTCAAGCAGCTGCTCTCTTGAAAAAACTCTGCCAACGGAAGAAAGCAGCTTTAAAAGAATGTTATATTCCTTTAATGTAAGTTCAAGTGCCGTACCGTCAAGCGTTACAACGTGAGCCGTTTCGTCTACAGTAAGTCCGCACAGAGAGGGGAGTCTGCCCGTTTCTTCGGCTTCGCCGCCTGCTCTTCGCAGAAGTGCGGCAACTCTTTTCATAAGTATACCGGGGCTGAAGGGCTTTGTTACGTAATCGTCCGCACCTACCTCAAAGCCCATAAGCTCGTCGAATTCCTCGCTTCTTGCCGTGAGCATAAGTATCGGCACGTTGGACTTTTCTCTGATTTTTCTGCAGACCTCCCAGCCGTCCATATTCGGCATCATAACGTCGAGTATGAGTGCGTCTATATTGCCCTGCTTGTTGAAAATTTCAAGTGCTACGTCGCCGTCGTTGGCTTCAATTGCCTCGTATCCCTCACAGCTTAAAAAGTCACATACAAGTCTGCGGATTCTGGCTTCATCGTCTGCAACAATAATTCTTTTCATTTTTCATCAAACTCCTTTTCTTTGTCTTGATTTTATCATAATGTGCCTTTTTAAGCAACGGTTTTAACAGTCATTTAACATTTTGGCAACAGCTTCGTGTAATATCTGTAATTTTGGTTACATATTTATTTACAAGTTGTTATAGGGAGGTTGAATATGGACGGCTTTGATGAAACACACCCGAGAAAACGTACGGCGGTTTCCAAAAAGAAAAAGCAGAATACAAAGCACGATTGGCTTGTCGGTATTTCTTCGGCACAGCTGACCCTTGCCGCTATAGGAATAGCCATACTTCTGCTTATTTCAAAGGCTTCTCCTGCAGGTTTTAACGATTTGAGGGCGCGCTTTAATGCGATTATGAGTAATGATATGAGCATTTCGCAGGTTGTAAACGCAGTTAAAAATCTGATTCCCGATATGACTCCTGCCGAGGAAGAAACGAGTCTTCCCACGGGCGGCGAGGATGTAGCGCTTTACGAGGCAACGGACAACGTCTGCTTTGCGCCGATAGAAACCACAGTTGATATCTGCCTGCCGGTCGATGGCGAATTTACCTCACGCTTCGGTTATCGCACCCACCCGATAACGGGGAATTTCGGTATACATAACGGGTTGGATATTGCCGCACCCGAGGGCACTAAAATTTCGGCCGCCTTCAACGGAGTTGTAGAAGAGGTGGGCTATAACAAGGTCAGAGGAAAGTATATTCTTGTTGCCCATGGCGGCGAAACAAAAACGCTTTATATGCACTGCTCAGAGGTTATTGCACCCGAGGGCGCAGTTGTAAGACAGGGCGAGATTATAGCGCTTGTGGGAAATACGGGCTGGTCAACGGGACCTCACCTGCATTTTTCAATTATTATAGGCGGTAAATACTGCAACCCGGAGTGGCTGCTAAATGACCTTTAAAGTAAAAGGCAGCCGTGTCAGCATCAGCTTTTTCTTCTTTTTTACTGTTTGTATTGCGCTGGTGCTGGATACCACCAACACCGCTGTGCTGACTATTTTTGCCGCCGTTATTCACGAAAGCGGACATCTGATTTGTATGCTTGCCTTCGGCGAAAAGCCAAGCAAGGTTTTTCTTGCCCCGTTCGGTATGTGTATAACCCGTTTTTCGGGATGTAATCACCGAAGAGAAATGTGCATAGCCCTTGCAGGACCTGCCGCCAATCTTTTTGCGGCGGCTGTAATGACGGCGGTAATGTGTATATGCGATTTGCACGGGCTGTTCAAGCCGATAGCCGTTAACGTTAGCCTTGCTCTGTTTAATCTTCTGCCAATTGAGCCTCTTGACTGTGGCAGGGCAATCAAATGCCGCCTGATGTGCCGTATGAATTCCGCCAAGGCAGAAAAAACAGTATTTATAATCGGCATAATCTGCCTTATTCCGCTTTCGGCCTTCGGGTTTTACATACTCATACGAAGCCGCTACAATATTACTCTGCTGCTTGCAAGCATTTATTTATCCTTTACACTCTTGAAAAGAAGAGAATAATGTTGTACAATAATCAGGTTATTATTGTTTAATCTTCTGGAGGACGTTTATGCTTTCCGAAAAGCTTGAAAGAATACTTCCGCTTGTCCAGAAGCCCGGCAGATATACGGGCGGCGAGCTTAACAGTATTGTAAAGGATAAAGAAAATATCGACATCCGCTACGCTTTCTGTTTCCCTGATACTTATGAGGTAGGTATGTCACACCTCGGTATCAAGATTCTCTATTCGCTTGTCAACGAAAGGGAGGATGCGTGGTGCGAGCGTGTTTTTGCTCCGTGGATCGATATGGAGGAAAAAATGCGTGAAAACGATATTTTGCTCTACGGTCTCGAAAGCGGTGACCCGATCAAGGATTTTGACCTGGTTGGTTTCACTCTTCAGTATGAGATGAGCTATTCAAACGTGCTCAATATGCTTGACCTTGCAGGTGTTCCCGTTAAAAGCTGTGACAGAAAAAACCTTACGCCCATTGTTATTGCGGGCGGTGCCTGCGTTTGTAACGGCGAGCCTATGGCGGAATTTTTTGATATCACTCTGCCCGGGGACGGCGAAGAGGTTACAAACGAG
>JAZOMP010000165.1:0-1895 GCA_045654045.1 Acutalibacteraceae bacterium | reverse complement strand
CAGCACACTTAACAAAAACGGCCACGATGCAATTCACGACTGGACTTCAAAGAGCCCCGACCGTGTTTACTCATGGGCAGTCAACGGCTACCCCGAGGTCAGTGCATACATCCGTATCAAAGCAGGTAAGTCAAGAGCAGGCAGAGGCGAGTACAAGCGTGCAATGCCCTTCTTCACAATGCGCTTTGATAATTTCGACAGCGCACTCGGCATCCTTATGCAGACTGCAGATATGCTTGAATCCGTCAAGGCAGGCAAGCTCATTATGGACGGTGCTCCCGAATTCGGTGCACAGCCCGGCGAGTTTATGATGCAGGTCGGCGCATACGCACAGGGTTAATTAAAATTTAATACTATAGAAAGGTGCCCGTGGGTTTTTACGCACGGGAAATAATAAAAACATGAAGGTATTTATGATTGGCGGCACAGGTCTTCTTGGCTGTGAGGCCGCAAGAATCTTTATCGAGAGAGGTCACCAGGTTAAGAGCGTTGCTCTTCCCCCTCTCCCCGAAGGAGCTCCCATCCCCGAAGAGATGGAAATTGAGCTTTGCAACCTCTACGAAAAGAGCGATGAGGAAATCAAGGAAATGATGGCAGGCTGTGACTGCTTTGTTTTCGCCGCAGGCGTTGACGAAAGAGTTGAAGCTCCCGCACCTGTTTACGACCTTTACTACAAGTGCAACATTGCTCCCCTCAAGAGACTTCTCCCCATCTGTAAGGAAATCGGTATGAAGAACGCCGTTATCCTCGGCTCATACTTTGCTTACCTTGCAAAAGAGCGTCCTGATATGAAGCTCACAGAAAAGCACCCCTACATCCGCAGCAGAATCGACCAGGAAGAGGTCGCATTCTCCTTTGCTGATGAAAACTTCGACGTTGCTGTGCTTGAGCTTCCCTACATCTTCGGCACACAGCCCGGCAGAAAGCCCGTCTGGGTTATTCTTATCGAGCAGATCAAGAGAATGGATAAGCTTCCCTTCACAATGTATCCGGGCGGCGGTACAGCTATGCTTACAGTCCGTCAGGTCGGTGAGGTTATTGTCGGTGCGGCTGAAAAGTCCAAGGGCGCAACAGCTTGGCCCATCAGCATGTACAACCAGACCTGGAAGGAATTTCTCAAGATTGTCTATGCCGCAAGAGGTATGGGCGAAGACCGCAAGATTATCAGCGTTGCTCCCTGGATGATGAGAATGGGTCTTGGCGGTGTCAAGAAGGAATACGCTGAAAAGGGTATCGAAAGCGGTATTGACGTTGACGGACTTGCAGATATTATGGGTCTCAACCTGTTTATCGACCGCAAGTACTCCGTTGAGCTCGGCGCAACAGAGGACGATATCAAGGCAGCTATCTTCGATTCAATCAAGGTCAGCCAGGCTTCCTACGATGGCAAGGTCAAGCTCCTTGAAATGAAAGGCGAATAATTAAACCAAAAGTTCAGCAGTAAACCTGCTGAACTTTTTTAATGCAAAATGCAAAATTATTTACTTTTATAATAAAATATGGTAATATTAATTTATTACATTATTAAATAATAAGGGAGATTTTCCAATGCCTAAAAGACAGGATTACATCTCGTGGGACGAATATTTTATGGGTATTGCTCTGCTTTCCGCAAAGCGCAGTAAGGACCCCAACACGCAGGTCGGTGCCTGCATAGTAAACGATGCAAACAAGATTATGTCCGACGGCTACAACGGCTTCCCTGCCGGCTGCAGCGACGAGGAATTTCCGTGGGACCGTTCGGGTGACGAGTACGACACGAAGTACCCCTACGTCTGCCACGCAGAGCTTAACGCAATTCTCAACAACGCAGGCGGCAGCCTCAAGGGCTGTAAGATTTACGTTGCCCTCTTCCCCTGCAACGAGTGTGCAAAGGCAATTATCCAGAGCGGCAT
>JAZOMP010000164.1:0-2853 GCA_045654045.1 Acutalibacteraceae bacterium | reverse complement strand
CGGACCTTCGGGCGGCGGTAAAACAACGCTTTGTAACCTTATCCCCCGTTTTTACGAGGTAAGCAACGGTGAAATAACTATAGACGGCGAAAACATAAAGGACTTTACTTTAAAGTCGCTTCGCTCACACATTGGTGTTGTTCAGCAGGACGTTTATATGTTCTCGGGCACGGTCAAGGAAAACATTGCCTACGGCAAGCCTGAGGCAACCGATGAAGATATTATCAAAGCGGCTAAAAACGCAGGTGCACACGACTTTATAACAGGACTTCCCGACGGATACGATACGTACGTCGGTGAAAGAGGTGTCAAGCTTTCCGGAGGACAGAAGCAGAGAATATCCATTGCCCGTGTCTTTCTTAAAGACCCCGAAATTCTTATTCTTGACGAGGCTACAAGCGCACTTGATAACGAGAGCGAAAGACTTGTACAGCAGTCGCTTGAGCGCCTTGCAAAGGGCAGAACAACGGTTACAATTGCCCACAGGCTTACAACCATACGCAACGCTTCGCACATACTTGTGCTTACCGAGGACGGTATAGCCGAGCAGGGCAGCCACAGCGAGCTTATTGAAAAAGGCGGAATATATGCGGATATGTACGCATTATACTCTGTTTAATATAACTATTTATTGGAGGTATAAGATATGCTTAAAAACATTTCACCCATCCTTTCACCCGAACTTCTCAAAATCCTTATGGAAATGGGTCACGGCGACGAAATCGTAATCGGCGACGGCAACTTCCCTGCCGCTTCCGTTGCACAGCGCCTTGTCCGCCTTGACGGCCACGGTGTACCCGAGGTGCTTGACGCTATTCTCAAGCTTTTCCCGCTTGACACCTACGTTGAAAGCCCCGTTGCACTTATGGACAACGGCGACGCTGCAAACGAGCCCCTCATCTGGACAGATTACAGAAACATCGTAAAGGATAACGAGGGCGAAAAGAGCTTTGAGCTTGTTGAGCGCTTTGCATTCTATGACAGAGCAAAGAAGGCTTACGCAGTTGTTGCTACAGGCGAAACAGCAATTTACGCCAACATCATTCTCAAAAAAGGTGTTGTTATCTGATGAAAAAGGTACTTGCTATTGACTTCGGCGCCTCAAGCGGCAGAGCAATTATCGGCAGCTTTGACGGCGAAAAAATAACGCTTGAAGAAATACACCGCTTTTCCAACGACCCCGTAAGCGTAAACGGCACTACTTACTGGGACGTGCTTCGACTCTTCCACGAAATCAAGCAGGGTCTTATCAAATCCAAGGGCTGCGGCGAAATTTCCTCAATCGGTATTGACACCTGGGGTGTTGACTTCGGTCTTATTGACGAGCACGGCGATTTGCTAGAAAACCCGATTCACTACCGTGACACAAGAACTGTCGGTATGATTGAAGAGGCTTTCAAGGTAATTCCGAAAGATAAGCTTTACGGTATGACCGGCATTCAGTTTATGGAGCTCAACACCGTTTTCCAGCTTCTCTCACTTGCTAAAAAAAGACCTTATCTGCTTGAAAAGGCTGATAAGCTTCTCTTTATGCCCGACCTTTTCGGCTATATGCTCACGGGCAAAAAAACAACGGAATACTCAATTGCAACTACCTCACAGCTTGTTGATATCAACACAAAGCAGTGGTGCGGTGAGATTTTTGAAAACTTAAACATTCCGCAGAGCATTATGTGTGATATTGTTGAAAGCGGTACTGTTCTCGGCGAGCTTTCCGACTATGTTTGCGAGGAATGCGGACTTGACAAAATTAAGGTTATTTCCGTTTGCGGTCACGACACACAGAGTGCTATTACCGCTGTACCGTGCCCCGACAAGCAGTTTGCGTTTATCAGCTCGGGCACGTGGTCACTTTTCGGCACAGAGCTTGACGAGCCTATCGTAAACGAGCAGACACTTGACATTAACGTTACCAACGAAGGCGGCTACGGTAAATCCACAGGCTTCCTTAAGAACATTATCGGTCTGTGGCTGATTCAGGAAAGCAGAAGGCAGTTTGCACGTGACGGCAAGCAGTACAGCTACGCTGACCTTGAGCGTGAAGCTCTTGCGGCTAAGCCCTTCAGCTGCTTTATCGACCCCGATGCACCTGAGTTTGTTCCCCACGGCAATATTCCCGAAAGAATCAGAGAATTCTGCCGCAAGACAAACCAGTACGTGCCTGAAACAGTCGGCGAGATTATGCGTTGTATTTACGAAAGCCTTGCAATGAAGTATAAGCTTACCTTTGAGAAGCTTTGCGAGTGCACAAAGCGTGATTACGAGGTAATCAACGTAATCGGCGGCGGCACAAAGGACACACTTCTCTGCCAGCTTACAGCTAACGCCTGCAACCGCCCTGTTACTGCAGGTCCGATTGAGGCTACGGTCCTTGGCAACATTGCCGTACAGCTTATGGCAAGCGGCGACATAAAGAGCATTAAAGAGGCAAGAGAAATTATTGCACGCAGCGAAAAGGTTACAAGCTACACACCCCAAGACACGGCAGAATGGGAAGAGGCATACGCATCTTTCCTTAAAATAGTTAAATAAAATTTATACATATGAAAGGAACGATTTAAAATGGCTAAAAACAGATTTATCGGCGATTATCCCGTAATCGGTATCCGCCCCGTTATCGACGGCAGAAGAGGTCCCCTTAAGGTAAGAGAAGGTCTTGAAGACCAGACTATGGGTATGGCAAAGGCTGCAAAGAAGCTCTTTGAAGAAAACCTCAAGTACCCCAACGGCGAGCCCGTAAAGGTTGTTATCGCCGACACAACAATCGGTAGAGTTGCAGAAGCAGCAGCCTGCGCAGAGAAGTTCAAGAAGGAAGGCGTTATGATTACCCTTTCCGTTACTCCCTGCTGGTGC
>JAZOMP010000163.1:0-5960 GCA_045654045.1 Acutalibacteraceae bacterium | reverse complement strand
AGGATAACAGGGACGAAAGAAACCCCTTCGGTGCGGACGATATATCAAAGCTTCTCTACGAAATGGCAGAGCTTTTTACGAACACTTACGTTATTGACTGGCGTAAATACGGTCCCGTTTGCGACGAGGAATTCAGAAAACGCTTCTTTGTTGGCGGTCATATGAACGCGGCAGGCTATCTTATTACAGCAAAGATTATCAGCTCTTATATCGACTACATAATCCGCCACGATTTTGAAGCCTTCTCGCAGATTGGCTTTGTAGGCACACCGTATAAATATTGATTTGCTAAAGAAAACTCCGGACTATCGAAAGTCCGGAGTAATTTTTTATATTTTATCTGTAATTTTTCGCAATGCCTGAGCTTCACGGCACAAGGAGTTTATATCGTCGTCGGGCATAAATTCAAGCAGCAAGGTTCTTTCCCCTTTGAAATATTCAAGATATTTCTGCCATATTTCAACGCTTTCCTCAAGCGGATATCTTTCATCACCAGACCAGTTGAAAACGTGAATGTGCCGTGTATATCCCGAAATATGTTTGGCATAATTCATATTCTGTTCAATTGTCTTGAACTGATTAGGCTGCCAGTACATTCTGAAAAAGGGAGAGTTTACCGCCTGCATCAGCTCGAAGGAAGCCTCAATTTCATCCGTAAACGTGTGGTTGTGGCACTCCATACAAAGCGTAACGCTGTGTCTTTCGGCAATTTCAGCCGATTTTTTACATTCCTCAAACAGCTTTTTCTTCTGCCACTTGAAGTATTTGGCAGAGCCTTTATCGCCGCACCACAGCCTTAAGATATCCGTACCGAGTGTTTTTGCAGCGCGGATATACTGCGGCAATTCCTCAATTGGTGTTACACCAAGGCGGAAATATGTTCCGTAAGAGGAGCAGTAAATACCGTGCTTCTTCTGCAAATCAACAATACTGCTGAGCTTTTCGGTATCGTCAGGCGGTGCATGTACGTCGCTGCCCCATTCTATGCATTCTAGCCCTGCTTCCTTGGCAGCGAGGATTATTTCTTCGGGGCTGTTCTTACGGAAGGATATTGAAACAAGACCCAATCTGTACATAATCGGTTCTCCTAAAATACGTTTTTATTCTCTCTATAGCTTCGCCAGACGTTTTCAAAAAAGTCATTATCATTGGGCAGGGGACGCACGTCGCGCCACAGAATTTCAAACCTGCCGTCAGCAAATTTAACCTGCTGAATTTTATCGGCGGCAATTTCATTTGATGAAAAACGGAAAAGCTCGTCAAGTCCTTTTCTTAAATTTCCGTTTTCATCGGTATATATTGCACTGCCGCGGCTGATATTCATATCGTTGGAACAGGTTAACACAGCCGCCTGAGTGAGCAGAATATCACGCAGCTTAAAAGTGTTCCAACGCTCCTGAGCCGTACACTCAGCCGTTTCAAATCCGTTAAGAGCATTGAGCGTTTCTTTAAGAGCAGTCTGTATGGTCTGCTTATTTCTTATTGCGGCGCAGGTGCTGCTCATACGGCCTTGCGCTTTGATAATTTCAGCCTTTGCATCGGCACAAAATACGCTTTGTTCCTCTAATGCCGTAACGGAAATTTTTTCGAATTCTTCTTGACAAATAAAATTCTTGTTTTGAGAGGATATATATTGTGCCGCCCTGTATGAACCGACCTGACCTGCGTTGAGTGCGCTTCCGCCGGGTCTGCTTATTCCGTGCGTGCCTGCACATTCCCCTGCGGCAAACAGACCCTTGATATCACTTTGCCACCATAAATCAACAGCAATACCGCCGTTATTATGCTGGGCACAAAGTGCAATTTCAAGCCTTTCGCACTTCAGATCAACACCCTTTGAGCGGTACAGCTCAACCGCAGGAGCGTTCATTTTTGTCAGCCTTTCAATCGGTGTGCCAAAGCACGCAAAGGCATTGTTCAGATATGTGTATGCTTCTGCTGACAGCTTTTCAAATTCTATATTTTCAAGACCGAACGGATTCTTCGTGAAATCAAGATAAACTCTGCGCTTTTTTATTGCCGTTTCGCGGTATACAAGCAGGTCAATTACCGACGAGCCTTCAAGTACCTTTTTGCTGTCAAACGGCCATTGATATCCCTTTAAAAACACAAGCGAAAGTGCTTCGTATATGTCGCCAAAAAAGTCCGATAAAAATTCAAACTCGTTGCCTTTCTCGTCCACCGAAACAAAGCAGGGTAAGCACTGCATATACGTGCCTGAAACGTTCCATCTCGGGGTTGTGCTTGCAAGTCCGTACTGCCACTCGGTCATATTCTGCAAAGAAGCACCGGCTTTGATTGCGAGACCCGTTGAGCCTGTGTGTCCATTGGGATAAACGCTGTGTGCATAAATTCCGGCAGGACCGCCCGTGGCAAGAATTATATCCGTGCAACGGAAAGCCTTAAATTCACCGGTCTGCTTTTCAAGACAGATAAGTCCGCAGACTTCATCGTTGTGTTTTAATATTTCAACGGCAAGAAGTCCGTCGAATATCGGAACATCTAGCCTCTTTGCCTCTGCTTCAAGTGCGTTTGTCATATAGTGTGAGGTGAGAGGGCCGGCACTCGTTGCACGTGCATACGGGTCGTGGTCGGTTTTGTAGCCTACGTATTCGCCGTAGCGGTTGCAGGGAAACTCCACCCCCAGGTCGCATAGGTGCATAAAGCATTTTACCGAAAGTGCCGCCTCACAAAGAGCCGTGTCACCGTCGGTACAGCCGCCTGCAAAAAGATTCTGCGCCATTTTTCTCACGCTGTCGGGGCTGTCGCCGCCAAGACCCAATTTATAATAGGTCTGTTTGTCGCTGCCTGTGTTGCGAGAGGTGCCGCAGTTTACGTCTTCCGTAATAATCGCAACGCTCTTTTTACCGAGCTTTTTTATTGTGTTTGCAGCGTTGTAGCCTGCCGCTCCGCTGCCTATAACAAGTGTATCAAAGGTTAAAAAATCCATAATCAAAGCCTTCTCAGGTGAAATCCGCCGTCGACGTCAAACGACTGACCTGTAATATAGGGGAGCGAGCCGTTGCAAAGCGCAATTACGCATGCCGCAACGTCTTCGGGGGTGCCCCAACGCTTAATAGGCAGTAAGCCGCCGTCAATAAGCGTGTCGTATTTCTCTTTTACGCCCGATGTCATATCCGTTGCAATTATTCCGGGACGTATTTCATTGACTGCAATTCCGTATTCGGCAAGTCTGTCGGCAAAGAGCTTGGTTATCATCGAAACTCCTGCCTTGGAAATGCAGTATTCGCCTCTGTTGGGCGAGCTTGTATAAGCGGAAATCGAGGATATGTTGACTATAGTGCCCTTGCTGCCTCCCTCGTTTTTTATCATTTCGTTTGCGGCAAGCTGTGTGAGGAAAAGCGTGCCTTTGGTGTTTATGCCCATAACTCTGTCGTAGCTTTCTTCGCTCATAGTCAGCACGTCTGCCCTTACCTTGGGCGCAACACCTGCAGCATTTACGAGTACGTCAATTCTGCCGTATTTGTCCAGAGCGGTTTTTACAAACCTTTCTCTGTCAGCTCCTTCGGCTATACTGCCCGAAACATAGGTGAATTCTCCGCTGAGCGGGTCAGTTTCCTGTTCTCTTGTGCCCATACCGATTACCGCATAGCCACTCTCAAGCAGAGCCTTTGCCGAGGCTCTGCCTATGCCTGCGGAAGCGCCCGTTACCAATGCGATTTTCTTCATTTATCCGTTACCTCCGCAAAGCTTTTTATATATCGGCAAATAAACGTTCTTGTCCCTGATTACACAGCCCGGTGTACCTCCGGGACAGCGCATAATATGCGTGCACTTTGAACAGCAGATGCAAAGCTTTTCCTTTTTCATCTCACCGTCATTGATTATATCCTTTGCAAAATCGGGGTAGGCAAAAATTGTTCTGCCGAAGCCCGCAAAATCAAAACCGCCGTTTTCGATGTAACCTGCCGCAACGTTAGGTGCGCTAACACCAAGATAAGAAAGAGCGGAGCTGATTATTTTGATGTTCGGTACTTCTTTTTTTAGTTCAGCTGTACCGTTGAGCATTCTTGCAACGCCTTCAAGCGGATGCTCGTCAATATCGTAGCCGCCGCTTGCAAACGGACGGTTTACGTGCGGATTGAAATAGGGATTGCCCATAGTTATGTTGAGCAACTCAACACCAAGTTTTTCAAGCTCTTTGAGCAGCCATAACGGCTCCGTGGGGTCGAAATCGGTTGAGCCGTCATTCTTTACACCGAAGCCGTAGGGGTAGGGGAAGCCGTCGTAAACGTTGAGCCTTGATGAAACAAGAAAATCCTTGCCGCAGACTTCCTTTGCACCCGAAATGCTCTCTCTTAACAGTCTCGTTCTGTTTTCGAGGCTGCCGCCGTATCTGCCCTCACGGGTGTAGGCGGAAAGCAGCTCGCAGTTGAGGTAGCGGTGGCAAGCCTTTATATCAACGCCGTCAAAGCCTGCTTTTTCAGCAAGCATAGAAGCCTCAACCAACGCTTCTTTAACAGTATCTATGTATTCGTCGGTAACGATATGACGTTTGTCAATCGGGTTATCCTTTTCAAAAATCGGGTTATTATACGCAATAAGCGGTGCAGGTACACCGTCGGGCTTTGAATATCTGCCCGAGTGAGTCGCTTGCATTATTACAAGCGGCTCAAAGCCGTTTTCTTTAACTGCTATCTGCTTTATCCGTTCAACCTCGCGCTGAAAAGAGTCAATATTGTTATTGTGAATCCAGAGCTGTCTCGGGTTTGCTCTGCCCTCGCGCATAACTGCGGTGGCTTCAAACCATATTACTCCGGCGCCACCCTTGGCAAAACGGTCGTAACGGCGTATTGTCAGCTCGTCGGGTGAGCCGTCAGCCGTGCCGTCACAGCCCTCCATAGCCTGGCAGGCGAGGCGGTTTGCAGCCGTCCTTTTACCGATTTGTACAGGTGTACCGAGTATGGAAACATCCTCGGCAAAGGGTATATTAAGCTTTAATTCATCACGCTGGGAAATAAATTCTTCACCGCTTGTGTAGACCTTGCGAATCATAGTAAATCTCCGTATAATTATTTAGTTTTATATTACTCTATAAGAAAAACATTTTCAACAAAAACATAAAAAATAAACTAAATTTATTTTTTATATTTCTTTTGTTTGTATAATGTGTTATAATAAAAAGAAAATTATGGGCGGTGAGGTGAACAGGTTGAGACTTCTTCTTGCGGAAGATGAAAAAGAGCTTTCAAACGCTGTCGTTGCGGTGCTCAAGCACAACAACTATTCTGTGGATGCCGTTTACGACGGTCAGTCGGCTTTTGACTGGGCGGTAACGGGTAATTACGACGGAATACTGCTGGATATTATGATGCCGAAAATGAACGGTATAGAGGTGCTGCGAAGCATCAGGGCAAGGGGAATAAACACACCTGTTATGATGCTTACCGCAAAAGCTGAAATCGAGGATAAAATTCTGGGACTCGATTCGGGGGCGGACGATTACCTTACCAAGCCTTTTGCAATGGGCGAGCTGCTTGCCCGTGTCAGGGCAATAACCCGAAGAGGTGTGGACTATCAGCCGAATGTAATTACCGTGGGCAACCTTACGCTTAACCGTGAGACCTATGAGGTTTCAGCTCCGGACGGCAATTTCAAGCTGGCAGGTAAAGAATTCCAGATGCTTGAAATGCTGATGACTGCACCGGGCAGAATAATATCCGTAGAGCAGTTTATGGAGCGCATATGGGGTTACGACACCGAAACGGAAAGCAGCGTTGTGTGGGTTTATATTTCCTACCTTCGCAAAAAGCTATCGCTGATTAAGGCCGACGTTGAAATCAAGGCCACAAGAGGTGTCGGCTATTCGGTGGAAAAAGGAACGGCGGTGAAGCAGAGCAATGATTAAAAAACTGCGCAGACAGTTTATCGTTAGTATTACCGCTTCTGCTTTTGCGTTGCTTATGGTTGTTGTGTGTGCTATAAACTTTGTCAATATT
>JAZOMP010000162.1:0-9184 GCA_045654045.1 Acutalibacteraceae bacterium | reverse complement strand
TCTGAACATTTCGCCTGCGCCCTCACAGTCTGAACCTGTGATAATGGGAGTGTGAACGTAGACAAAATTGCGCTCCATAAAGAAGCTGTGAATTGCAAAAGCAATGAGAGAGCGGACACGGAATACCGCCTGGAAGGTATTTGTTCTTGCACGAAGGTGGGTCATCGTACGGAGAAACTCGAGTGTATGACGCTTCTTCTGAAGCGGATAATCGGGTGTAGAAGCACCCTCAACAAAAACTTCTGTTGCCTGGATTTCAAAGGGCTGCTTTGCATCGGGAGTTGCAACAAGTGTACCCTTGACTATGATAGCAGAACCGACATTGAGCTTGGAAACCTGCTCGAAGTTTTCCATATTGTCATGGAAAACGACCTGCAACGGCTCAAAGAAAGTACCGTCGCTTACAACAATGAAGCCAAACGCCTTGGAAGCACGGACGCTGCGCACCCAGCCGCAGATTTCAAGTTCTTTATCATAATACTGCTCTCTATGCTCAAACAGTTCGCGGATAGTAATAATGTTCATTGGAAATATGCTACCTTTCAGTTATTTTTTCTCTCTCATTTTACAATCTTTATTATATGCAGCTTCAACCGCCGCATTAACAGCGTTTTCAAAGCCGTTCGCCTGCAAGGCGGTAACGCCTTCGATAGTTGTACCGCCGGGTGAACAAACCTTATCAATTAAATCGTAAGGATGCTCGTCGGTGGAAAGTATTTTTTCTGCACTGCCCTTAACTGTCTGTGCAGCAACCTGCAATGCCATTTTCTTGTTCATACCGAGCTTTACTGCGGCACGGGAAAGCTGGTCGATATACATATAATTGAACGCAGGTGAGCAACCGCCGATAACACCGAAAACAGGAAAAAGCTCCTCCCCTATTTCAAAGGCTGAACCAAAGCTTTCACAAAAAGAAACAAGGCTCATCTTTTCTTCGGGCTTTACGTTATCAAAACAGCATACTGCCGTAGCGGAACCGCCGACAGAAGCGTTGATATTTGGCATTATTCTGGCAAGCCTTGCATCAAAACCCAGAAGCGAACGGATAAAGGACAAATCCGTACCCGCCGCAACGGAAACGATGAAGGGATTTTTCTGCTTAAACACTTCTGCATTTTCTTTAAGAAGTGCAGGAAAATCCTTGGGCTTGACGGCAAGAATTACCGTATCGCTGTTTTCGATAAGTTCAGTTACGCTTGTACAAGGCTTTACACCGAATGAAGCAATATTTTCAAGGCTCTGTGCAAAAACATCGTAAGCGTAAAAAAGGTTTTCTTTAAAAAAGTTTGTTTTTGAGGCACCGGCAACCAGAGCTGTTGCAAGATTGCCGGCACCGATAAACCCGATTTTCATTTTATATCACCGGAATAATTATTCTACGTCGGAAGTACAGTTGGGGCACTTTGTAGCCTCGATATCGATTTCGCTCTTGCAGTAGGGGCACTTCTTTGTTGTGGGTGCTGCAGGAGCTTCTTCAGCCTTCTTTTCAGTCTTTGCACGAAGAGTGTTGATAGCCTTTACAAGGCAGAAGATAACGAAAGCCATAATGATGAAGTTGAAGATTGCGCCGATGAAGTTACCGTAGTTGAGAGTTGCGGCACCTGCTTCCTGTGCAGCGGCAAGTGTTTCGTACTCGTTACCGTCGAGAGCAACAAAAAGGTTTGAAAAATCGAGACCGCCAGTGATAAGACCGATAACGGGCATAACAACATCGTCAACAAGGCTCTTGATAATTGCCTGGAAAGCAGCACCGATAATAACACCGACTGCAAGGTCAACAACGTTACCTCTCATAATAAATGTTTTGAATTCAGCCATAAAACCATTTGCTTTTTTCATAATGACACATCCTAAACTAATAATTTTTTGCTATTATAACACACAGAAAAATACATTTCAAGTTTGAATTGACTATTAATGAAAAATATGTTAAAAATAAAGTAATATATTTTTTACTGGAAGTAAATATTTTATGCTATACAATATGAAAACGTTGCTTGAAAAAGCAAGAGAAGGCAGCTGGGCTGCAGGTAGCTTCAGCGTAGCAAATATGGAAATGGTGCTAGGCGTACTCAAAGCCGCTGAGGAAACGCAAAGCCCCGTAATCTTACAGATTGCAGAGGTAAGGCTCAAGCAGTCTCCGCTTGAAATTATCGGTCCGCTTATGGTTGCCGCAGCTAAAAATGCAAAAGTGCCCGTTGCGGTACATTTTGACCACGGACTGACAACAGAGAAAATAAAGCAAGCGCTTGAAATCGGCTTTACGAGCGTTATGTTTGACGGGTCTCACCTTCCACTTGAAGAAAACATAGCCAAAACCAAGCAGACCGTTGAGCTTGCAAAAAAATACGGTGCCGCAGTTGAAGCGGAAATCGGCTGTGTAGGTGGCAGTGAGGACGGCAGCGAGGATATTGCAATAAACTGCACATCCCCTGCTCAGGCGGTTGAATTTGTTGAAAAAACAAACGTTGATGCACTTGCAATTGCAATAGGCAACGCTCACGGCAACTACAAAGAAACACCGCATTTAAGATTTGACATTCTCGAGGAAATCAAAGACCAAGTTGACGTTCCGCTTGTACTTCACGGCGGCACGGGAATACTGCCCGAGGAATTCGTAAAATGCCGTGAAAACGGAATAAAGAAAATAAACATTGCAACCGCTACCTTTGACAGCGTTCAGCAAAACGTTAAACAGGCCTATGCTCAAGGCACGATAAGCGGCTATTACGATTTGCAGGCAGCTGAGGTTGAAGGAGCATACAAGAACGCGATTAAACACATTGAAATCTTTGACTGTGCAAACAAAGCACATCTTATATAATAAAAGGAGAATTACCAATGAGCTACTTTAATTTTGACAGCACAAGACCCTTTGACGTAATTCCGCTTGGCAGGGTCGCAATCGACTTCAATCCCACGGATATGAACAAGCCGCTTTCCGAAAGCAGCAACTTCAACAAGTATGTCGGCGGTTCACCCGCCAACATCGCTGTAGGTCTTGCAAGGCTCGGCGCAAAGTGCGGCTTTTTTGCAAGAGTTTCGGATGACCAGTTCGGCGACTACGTAACAAACTATTTCAAGAACGACGGCATTGACGTTTCGCACATTGTACGCTGCACAAACGGCGAAAACCTCGGCCTTACATTCACGGAAATCAAGAGCCCGACAGAATCGAGCATTCTCATGTACCGCTACGGCGTTGCAGACCTTATGCTCGACGTTGAGGACATTGACGAAGAATACATAAAACAGGCAAAGATGCTTGTTATTTCGGGTACTTCCCTTTGCGCATCCCCCAGCAGAGAGGCCGCACTCAAGGCTATGTTTTTAGCCAAAAAGAACGGCACGATTGTTGTATTTGATATTGACTACCGCAGCTACACATGGAAGAACAAGGACGAAATATCAATTTACTACAACCTTGTTGCACAGAATGCAGACATCATTCTCGGCTCACGCGAGGAATTTGACCTTACCGAAGCGATTATGGGCGGCGGCAACGATGACCTTGCCTCTGCAAAGCTGTGGCACGGATACGGTGCAAAGCTTATCATCATCAAGCACGGTAAGGAAGGCTCCTACGCTTACGCCTGCGACGGCACAAACTACAAGGTAAACATTTTCCCCGTCAAGATGCTCAAGGGCTTCGGCGGCGGCGACGGCTATGCTTCCGCTTTCCTTTATTCTCTTCTTAACGGCAAGTCACTCAAGGATTCTCTTGAATTTGCAACAGCTTCCGCCTCAATGCTTGTTTCCGCACACAGCTGCTCCGAGGCTATGCCCAGGGTTGAAGCAATTGAAGCATTTATTGCTGAACAGAAAGCGAACGGCTGCGGCGAAATCGTAACCGAAATCTAAAACTTTAAGGAGATAAATACTATGCTCAGAGTGGCAATGCTTTCCAAATGGCACGTTCACGCAGAAGGCTACGCAAGAACAGTTCTTGCAACCGGCAAAGCACAGATTACCGCAGTATGGGACGAAGATAGCGTTAGGGGTGCAGAGTGGGCAGGCAGGCTCGGTGCAGATTTTGAGGCTGACCTTGACACGCTTCTTGCCCGTGAGGACGTTGACGCAGTAATCTGCGACACCCCCACAACAATGCACGAGGAAGTGCTCATCAAAGCCGCCAAGGCAGGCAAGCACATTTTCACGGAAAAAGCACTTGCAACAACCGTTGAAGGCTGCAAAAAGATTGCCGCCGCAATTACCGAAGCAGGTGTTACATTTACTATCTCCTACCCCCAGCTTTTCAACAGCGTTATGAAGCTTGCAAAGGAATATATCGAGTCGGGCAAGCTCGGCAAGGTTACGACCGTACGAATCCGCAACGCACACAGCGGTGTCAGCGGCGGCTGGCTTCCCGAATACTGGTTTGACGAAGATGCCGCAGGCGGCGGAGCTATGATGGATCTTGGATGTCACCCGATGTATCAGCTTGCTGCACTTTGCGGTAAGCCCAAGAGAATCAGCTCACTTTTCAACGCACCGCTCGGCAGTAAAGTTGACGAAAACGCAGTATCAATAATTGAATTTGAAAACGGAGTTATCGGTATTTCCGAAACCGGCTTTGACTCCTACCACTCACCGCACAGACTAGAGATTTACGGCACGGACGGTTCTCTGTTTGAGGAAAGCGGAAAAATCACCGTAAAGACAAAGGAAACAGCCGAAATCAGCAACGAGCCTATTGTTCCCAAAACAGAAAACGGCGATGCAGAACCGCTCAACAAGTTTATTGACGCTTGTATAGACGGCAGCGGCACACCCGAAGGCTTGGGACTTGACCTTGCAATTGCGCTGACAGAATTGCTCGAAAACGCATACATTTCCGATAAAAATAATATAACGGTTACTCTTTAAGAAAAGTTTATGCCCTGTATTCGTTTGAATACAGGGCATTGATTTTTATAACGCTTCCTGGGCAATAGCCAGCATTAGCTTTATTCTGTTTTCCTGGTTTACTTTTGTAGCACCGGGGTCATAGTCAATGGGAACAATGTTTGACTGCGGATAAAGCTCCTTGAGCTTTCTAATCATGCCCTTTCCGACAATATGATTCGGCAGACAGCCGAAAGGCTGTGCACAGACTATATTGCCGTATCCACTTTCGACAAGCTCCATCATTTCAGCCGTTAACAGCCAGCCCTCGCCCATTTTACAGCCTGCACCGATTATTGCGGTGCATTTTTCTTTTATGTGGGCATAGGGAGCAGGCACGCAAAAATCGCCGTAAGCACCTGCAGCTGTATTGAGCATTGTTTCGATTTTCTGAAGGTACCACATTGCAACCGTCATTGCAATTTTTTTGAGCTTTTTGCCGCCGTAAAGCTTGATATCTTCAAGGCGGTTATCGGTTTTAAACAGGAAGAAACCGAGCAGACCGGGCACCATAACCTCGCAATTCTGCGACTTTATAAAATCCTCCAGATTGTTGTTGGCAAGCGGTGAATATTTGACGTAAATTTCGCCGACAACACCGACCTTTACCTTCGGCACTTTGTTGACCTTTATATCGGCAAAGCTCTTAGTAATTTCGGGTAATATCCGCTTCATTTCACGCATACTGTAACCTTTTTTCTGTCTGAGCATTCCGCTGATATCGGCTATCCACTTGTCAACAAGTCTGTTTGTTTCGCCCTTATCGACTTCATAGGGCTCAACCTGATTTTTGAGCAGCATAATAAGATCGCCGTATATGAGGGCGGAAAGAGCCTTGAAAGCCATTGAGGGCTTTAATTTAAAGCCGCTGTTTTTCTCAAGACCCGAAAGGTTAAGAGAAATCACAGGCACCTGACCGTAGCCCGCTTTACGAAGAGCTTTACGGAGCAGATGGATATAGTTTGAGGCTCTGCAGCCGCCGCCCGACTGGGTAATCAGAAGCGCTGTTTTATTTACGTCGTACTTACCGCTGTTGAGTGCATCGATAAGTTGACCGATTACGAGCAAAGCCGGATAGCAGGTATCGTTATGCACGTATTTAAGTCCTTCGTCAACGACCGCTCTGCCGTCATTTTTAAGAAGCTCAACTTTGTAGCCGTATTCACGCAGAACGTTCATAAGAATTGAAAAATGAATATCTGCCATATTTGGTGCGAGGATTGTATAATCCTGCATATCTTTTGTAAATTCAACTCTGTTTTCCGGATTCATAACAATCCCCCTTTATCTGCCCGTTGCGGCAAACAGACTTCTGAGTCTGATTCTGACCGCACCGGTATTTGAAATTTCGTCGATTTTAATCTGGGTATATATGCGTCCCCTGCTTTCAAGGATTGAACGCATTTCATCGGTTGTAATTGCATCAACACCGCATCCGAAGGAAACAAGCTGAACAATATTTATATCGTTATCCTGCTTGTCCGCAACATATTTGGCGGCGGCATAAAGGCGTGAATGATAAGTCCACTGGTCGAGAACATCCGTCGGAAATTTTGAAACAAGAGGGCTAACCGCATCCTCCGTAACTACTGCCGCACCGCACTCACAGATAAGCTTATCTATGCCGTGGTTAATCTCTTCGTCAAGGTGATAGGGTCTGCCGCAAAGAATAATAACAGGGATGTTCTCCTTCTTTGCTTTTTTCATAAAGTCCAGACCTTCTATATGCACCTTGTTCATATAGAGGTGATATTCTTCATAAGCCTTGTCAGCGGCTTTTTTAACCGCTTCAAGCTCTACCTTTTCAAATCTGTCGCAGATAATTTTATGTATCTTGCCGACAAAATCCTTGGGTCTGTGTAAGCCTACGTAATCGCTGACAAAATTGATATCTTTAAGGGCAGTTACGTTTGAACGAAGAACTTCGGGATAGTATGCAACAACGGGACAGTTATAGTTGTTATCGCCTAATTTTTCGTCGATATTATAGGTCATACAGGGGTAGAATATATCCTTGACGCCCTTATTCAGAAGCGACTCAACGTGGCCGTGCAAAAGCTTTGCGGGATAGCAGACCGTATCAGACGGAATTGTATGCTGACCCATAACGTAGAGCTCTCTTGAGGATTTATCGGATATTGTTATACCGAAGCCAAGTTCAGTAAAGAATGTATGCCAGAAAGGCAGAAGCTCAAACATATTAAGGCCCATAAGCAGACCTATTGTTCTGCGGCTTCCCTTTGTATCGGAATACTTTTCAAGTAGCGTACGCTTATAATCATATATGTTATATTCGCATACTTTTACCGTGCTTTTTACAGGCTTGCTGCACTTGTTGCCGCCGATAAACTTTCTCGTACCGTTGAAGGTGTTAACGGTCAGGCGGCAGTTGTTGCTGCAGCCGCCGCAGGCAACGGTTTTAACGGTATGCTCAAAGCTTTTAAGCTCTTCGGGCGTAATGAACGTGCTTTTTTCTGCCGCATTTTCCTTTGACCACAAAGCTGCACCGTAGGCACCCATAAGACCGGCTATATCGGGACGGATAACATCCCTGCCGATTTCCTGCTCAAAGGCACGAAGTACGGCATCATTGAGGAAGGTACCGCCCTGAACAACAATGCTCTTGCCGAGCTCATCTGCATTGGCGGCTCTTATAACCTTATAAAGAGCATTCTTGACAACGCTTATTGAAAGACCTGCGGAGATGTTCTGAATTGATGCGCCGTCCTTCTGTGCCTGCTTGACGGATGAATTCATAAAGACGGTACAGCGTGAGCCGAGATCAACAGGCTTGTCTGCAAAAAGACCGAGCTTTGAAAACTCTTCAGACGTATAGCCCCAGGCACTTGCAAAGGTCTGCAAAAACGAGCCGCAGCCCGAAGAACAGGCTTCGTTGAGGAAGATGTTGTCAATTGCGTTATTACGTATTTTGAAGCACTTTATATCCTGACCGCCGATATCAATAATGAAATCGACCTCGGGTTTGAATTTCTTTGCAGCAGTGAAATGGGCAACGGTTTCTACTATGCCGAAGTCGACCGCAAAGGCATTTTTTATAAGCTCTTCACCGTAACCCGTAACCGCAGACGAAATAACCTTTGCATCGGGATAAAGCGAATAAAACTCGCTTATAAATTCACGCACAAGGCGCACCGGCTCACCGGAATTTGGCATATATCTGCTGAAAACCAGTTCGCCGTTTTTGTTGATAACTGCAGCTTTTACTGTTGTTGAGCCTGCATCTATGCCTATGTAGACGTTTTTATCTTCGGAGAGAGTTACGTTTTCAACGGAATTTTTGCCGTGTCTTTCAAGAAAAGCGACATACTCTTCCTCACCCGAAAACAAAGGCTTTGCAGACGGATATTCACCGCTGACCTTACCGACAGCTATACTTTCAATAAGTTTTTTTACATTTATTGGATTGCTTTTTGCGCTGAAGGCAGCACCCATTGCAACAAAGTACAGACCATTTTCGGGACATACACCCTTTACTCCGAGGGTATTGTCAAAGGCTTTGCGAAGCTCGGGCAAAAAGCTGAGCGGTCCGCCAAGGTAGGCAACGTTGCCTTCAATTCTTCTGCCCTGTGCAAGACCCGAAACAGTCTGGTTGACAACGGCGTAGAATATACTTGCCGCAACATCGCTTTTCTTTGCACCCTGATTAAGCAGGGGCTGAATATCCGATTTTGCAAAAACACCACAGCGTGAAGCGATTGAATATATCTTTTCGCGTTTTCCTGCAATTTCGTTCATGTCAAGCGGTGACATTTCAAGAAGCGATGCCATCTGGTCGATAAATGCACCCGTACCGCCTGCACATGAGCCGTTCATACGCACTTCCGTACCGTTTGAGAGGAAGAGAATTTTTGCATCTTCACCGCCAAGCTCTATTACGGCATCTGTTTTGCCAAGAAGCTTTGAAACAGCAACCTTTGTTGCGTAAACCTCCTGCACAAATTCGAGGTTATAGCTTTGGGCAAAGCCCATACCGGCCGAGCCTGCAACGGAAAGCACAGCCTCGGAAAACTCGGGGTGCTTTTCAACAATTTCATCGAGCATTTTCGAAATAAGTTCAGCAATTTTTGAATAGTGGCGTTCATATGCCTTATAAATTATATTGTTGTTATCATCAAGCGCAACACACTTTAAAGTCGTTGAGCCAACGTCCATACCGATTTTCATTTTTCCCCTTTAACTCCCCTGTTAAGTCAACTTACCATTAAGTCCTGCTCACCTAAGCCCTCTCGCATAAGTCGTTCGACCTCACGGTAGAGCTTTTCGTTAGCCTGCTCCGTAG
>JAZOMP010000161.1:0-33543 GCA_045654045.1 Acutalibacteraceae bacterium | reverse complement strand
GCTCATACGCATATCGAGCGGTGCATCGCGGTGAAACGAAAAACCTCTTTCCGCTTCGTCGAGCTGGTAGGAGCTGACGCCGAGGTCAGCCATAATCGAATCGGCACTGTCTATGCCGAGTGAAGCGAGAATCTCTTTTATGTTGAAAAAGTTGTCATTGACTATTGTAACCCTGCCGTCACCTTCAAAGCGTTTGGTGAGTACGGCTATTGCGTCGGGGTCACGGTCGATAACGATTAATCTGCCGTTTTCGCCAAGGTGAGCAAGCGCCTCGGCGCTGTGACCGCCTCCGCCGCCGGTACAGTCAACAACCGTGCCGTCGGGCTTTATGTTGAGAGCTTCTATTGTTTCGTCGAACAGAACCGACTTGTGGTTGAATTCCATTAAGCTGCTCTCCCGGATCAGAAATTAAGTTTGGGCGTACCGATAACTCTGCCTGCGTGGCTTTCTGCTTCTGCCTTAGCAAAGGTTTCGGGATCCCAGATTTCGAGGCGTTTCATATTACCGAGTATGATAACCTCGTCTTTCAGGCCTGCATACTCACACATTTCGGCGCTGATTGTGATTCTGCCCTGCTTGTCCATCGTAACGTCTTCGGAGTAGCGGTACAAGTCTCTGCGTTCCCACTCCTCCTCCTCGCTAAGCTCGCCCAGGGAGTTTTTGCGGTTGAGCTCATCACAAAGCTCGTCCCACGTTTCCTCGGGGAAAGCATAAAGACCGATCAACGGCTGTGGCGCACGGCAGATAACAAAATTAGTGCCAAGGGGTTCACGGTACTTGGCCGGGATAAAAAGACGGTTTTTGGCATCAAGCCCATGGTGGTACGTGCCTTTAAATTTCATGTAAGCCAAGCCCATTCACTCCTTTTCTATGTATTTTCGCTCTTAAATGGCGCTTTTTCGCTCCACTTTTAGGTTTATTATAATATTAAGCTCTCCATTAGTCAAGTTTTTTATTGAAAAATTCTTGTGCAAACCGTAGAAATATTTGCCATTTTTTTGGCACTTTTCAACAACGTCAAAACAGTACTCATACATCTTGTGGCGAACATTTTTTCGCCCACAACTTTCACCTTTTTTGATATAAAAGTGAAGCCAAAACTACAAAGAAAAACGCTTGCAATCCACAACGGACTGCAAGCGTAATATTTTATTGTTATAAATGTTATTAATGCATATTGGGGTATTCATTAAAATTCAGGGTGCAAAGATTGTGTGGAAATTTTTTCGTCAGAGAAGTTTCAAAAGCACAGGTAATACTTTGTGTATTGCCGAGCATTTTGGAACGATATGGCGGAAAAAGAGCACACAAGATTTGTGCAATGGAGTTTAATGGGTACCCTTACTTAAGTGTTTCGCTGTTGTTGAGCACAAGCGTACTGTACAGGAAAAGCACATCTGCGTTTTCGAAATTCACAAAGCGACCGAGGATTGCACTCTGGACGTAACGGATATCGACAACAGTTACCTTACTGTAGCCGGTTGCCAGAAGCGGAGCGATACTGCTGCCAAAGGAATCACGGAAAAGCACAAGCTCCTTGTCCGTCTTTGCGTTGGGGTTGTCGATCGTAATAAGTGATATCGAGCCCGAAAGGAACATTTCGTAGGGATCCTTGCCGTTTGCCTTTTCCATATCGTAAACGGACATAGGCTTGTTGTTCTGATAATCGTAAACCTCAAAGGAGTTTATTATATCAGATGTATAATACTTAATCTGCTCTGCATCAAGCGGTAAAGCAGACTGACCGTAATAGACACCGTGGAAAGGTACGTCGAGTGTGTTTTCCTTAAATCCGGTAAAATCAGCCTTTGTACCCATAGCGGAAAGCAGTACCTCAGCAGTTTCCTTTAAATTTTCCTGCCTCCAGTGGGTATCGGTTTTATAAAAATCATTTATATTAAGAAGAGAAAAAATATCGATATATTCTTCGCCCTGCATTTCCTCACGGAGCTGACTGACAAACGCTTCATAATCGAGCGAAAGTCTGCCGCTGTCGGGAGCAAGGAAGTAGTTTTTATCGGGAATGAGTGAAAGATAAATATTATTGGCTTCATTAAGATACTTATCTTTAATGTTGTTGAATTTCTTTGCCGCATTGGAAACGGAATCATTATTCAGCGGATATTCAATCTGGGCGGCAATACCGTTCTCGACATAAATTCCGTTATTATCCTTGTGGCGGAATATATTTGCGGCAACAAGCGCCTTTATTGTACGGAAGCCGTCACGAAGCGGAAACTGGTCAAGCGTATAGCTTTCAAAATCCGTCATAAACTTGCCGGACATAATGTTTTCGATATTCACAACGGGGAACTGCAAAAGCGCCCTGCGTTCCGAAACGGAAAACTCACCCGCAGGCTTGAGAATAAAGGAAACGGAGAGACCGAAGATAACAACCGCAAAAACAAGCGTTACGGCAATATTCTTTATTTTGTTTTTCATTCTTTCTCCTCTCCTTAAAATCTGAAGTAAAGAAACGGATTAAATGAGCCGTCCACAAGATAAGCAGTCATAACGATAAGCAAGGCGGCTATAACAACGGGCTCAAGCACGGTGAAAGCCTTTTTAGCCTTGCCATCGTAAAGGCGGAGTACGGTTGTTTTGATAAACGGAGTTGAGCCAACAGCGGCAAGCACAAGCACAAGTGCATAGCTCTTAAGGTAATAGAGCATTTCGGCGCTGATAAGCGGAATGCCGCCTGCACCGAACATACCGCCGATATATTGGAACGCTTCCTTCATATCGGTCGCGTTGAAGATTACGAAACTGACAAGCACGGCAAGCGCAATATAAATACGCTTGATAACCTTGGTTTTTTCGAGGAAGCTTTTGAGGAAGAGCTTTTCGAGTACAAGAAGCACAGCAAAGAACAGACCCCATACAATAAAGTTCCACGCAGCACCGTGCCAGAAGCCCGTAAGCAGCCAGACAACAAAGATATTGAAAAACCATTTGCCTTTCGAAACACGGTTGCCGCCAAGCGGAATATAGACATAGTCTCTGAACCATGAGCCAAGCGACATATGCCACCTGCGCCAGAATTCGGTAACGGTTGAAGAAACAAAGGGATAGTTGAAGTTTTCAAGGAAGTCGAAGCCGAAAATTTTACCGAGACCTATAGCCATATCGCTGTAGCCCGAGAAATCGAAATAGATGTGAAGTGAGAACGCCACTGCATAAATCCAGTAATAAAGTACGGCTTTTTCATCGGACTCACGGAAGATATCACAAAGCTCACCGAGAGTGTTTGCAATCAGAATCTTTTTGGCAAGACCGAGCACAAACCTGCGGATACCTGCGGCAATTTTTTCAAAGCTGTGCGTTCTGTCTCTAAGCTGCTTTGCAATGTCGGCATAGCGGACAATCGGACCCGCAATAAGCTGAGGAAACATTGTTACGTAGGCAGCGAGATTTATTGGGTTTCTCTGTGCAGGCACATCTCCCCTGTAAACGTCTATAGAATAGCTCATTATCTGGAATGTGTAGAAGCTGATACCGATAGGCAGAGCAATTCGCAGAAGCGGTAAAGAAAGACCCGTTACGGCGTTGAAATTCTCGATAAAGAAGTCGGCATACTTAAAGTATGCAAGGAAGCCCAGATCAACAACCACGGACAAGCCGAGAAAAACCTTTGAAAGTGCCTTACCCCTGAATTTTTCAATCATCAATCCGGTTGCGTAGCCTATGCCTATTGTAGCCGCCATAAGCAGGACATATTTAGGCTCTCCCCAGGCGTAGAAGAAAAGGCTGACGAGCATCAGCACAGCATTTTTCAGACACCTCGGGACAGCAAAATATAAAAGGAGCACACACGGCAGGAAGAAATAAAGGAATGGGATACTTGAAAATAACATTTTTATTATTCCTCCTACTGTGTGTGCATTCTTAGTTTATTTGTGAATGTAAAATGCAAAGTGCAAAGTGCAAAATTGCGGGAGGGCTTCGCCCTCACCCATTATAATCGGTGCGAGGCGACCCTTCATTTTGCATTTATCATTTAGCATTTTGCACTTAAAATGCAGTTTAGCGAAGCTGAGCTGTATTTTATGCGATGGGCTTTTCAACAAGAACCTGTGCGGAAGCAAATTCGCCTGCAAGCTTAGCCTTGAGGTTGGAAACGATATCGTTTGCACCGAAAGCAGTTACAACGAAGCCGTCAACAGCAACGATGAGAAGAGTTTCGGGGATACCGCACATCCAATGTCTGCCGGCAAGGTTTGCTTCGATAGCGGAAGCAAGAACAGAAGCATCCTTACCCTCCTTGAGGCGGTAAGCAGCTGCAGTAAAGGTGTTTGCGTTCATAGCGTGGATAACGGAAGCAGCATCGTCAATATCTTCAACGCTGGCTGCGGGAATACCGAGCATAGCGTCCATATCCTCAACAAGAGAGATATCAAACTTGCCGGGTGCGCCGTCAACCATTGTGTCGGCAAAGCCGCCCATTACGAAGGGCTTTTCATCATCGCCGAACTTTGCCCAGACCTGATTGAGAAGAGCAGCTGCGTCTGCTGCGCCTGCCTGACCCTCGGGAGCCTGTGTTGCGTCAGCAGTTGTGTCGTTTTCAACTGCATCGGTTGCTGCTTCTGTTGATTCAACAACAGCTTCTGTAGTTGTTTCGTTTTCGGGTGTTTCGTTGCCGCCGCAGGCTGCAAAAGTGAGGAGCATTGCACCTGCAAGAATGAGTGCGAGAAGTTTTTTCATAGTAGTTTTCTCCTTTAATAAATATTTTATACTTCTTATATTTCCTCAAGCATACTGCCCTGTGCACTGTAGCACAGTCTGTACTGCTTGATGATTAACCCTTTTTTAACCGTAAGCACGTTTTCGCCGTCGGCAAGCACAAACCATTCAATTTGTGCTTCACCGTCAAGCTCAAGAGAAGTTACCTGCTCACCACCAAGTGAAATATAACCCGACGAAACCTCTACGGTATAGCTGCCGCCTATATCGAATTTCACAACTGCTCTTTCGTCCGTTGTTGCACGGTAGACTGAAGCCACCTGCGGCACGGAAACAAGTTCGGCACTTACGCCTGCGCCCATACCGAAATATGTGCCGAGCGCAATTACCGCAACCAGACAAGCCGCAATTGCGGAAATAGTTTTGCGGTTGAAAGCGTAGATTTTGCCGCTCTTCTCAAGCGACATAACGCTTTGGTGAAGCTCGGGCGAAGCCTTTACAGAACGATACTGCTCAAGCTGTTTTTCACTGAACATTTATTTATTAACACCTTCCAATAATATTCTGAGCTGTTCTCTGCCCCTTGCAAGCCGCATTTTGACCGCCGAAACGGTTATTTTAAGCAGCTTCGCGATTTCCTCAACGGAATAGCCTTCAAGGTAGTGAAGCACTATTACCGCCCGGTATTTTTCGGGCAGAGTGTGTATTATACGGAAAACCTCGGGCTCGTCACTGTCTTCGTGGGCAATATCATAGGCTGCTTCAATGGACTCGTGGTTGCGTTTTGAACGTTTGCGGCACAAATCGTGGCAATGATTTACCGTGACACGGACAAACCACGCTTTTTCATGCTCGCTGTCCTTGAATTCGGGTGACACGTTGATGTACTTTTCAAACACATCGTGCACGGCATCCTCGGCATCCTCCTGCACACCAAGGTGTGAAAGAGAGAGCCTGTAGAGCATATCGGCATACCTGCCATAGACAGCTTCGAGGTCAGCTTTATTCGGTTGTGAGGCAAATGAAAAAAGCATTCTCCTCAAGCCCTCCGTAATTAAAACGTTTCAAAATAATGAAAGGTCACATATTTTTTTAAAAAATTAAAAAATATTTTTTCAGCGTTAATTCTTTTAAAAAAGCTCCGACAGTTTTTGCCGTCAGAGCTTTTTAAATTATATAACTATTATACCTTAATATATCAGAATTCAATGAGCGAACCGATATATGCTTCGAGCTCGTCAATCTTGATTCTCTTCTGCTCCATTGTGTCACGGTCGCGTACTGTTACGCAGTCGTCCTCAAGGCTCTCGAAGTCGAAAGTGATACAAACAGGTGTACCGATTTCGTCCTGTCTGCGGTAACGCTTGCCGATTGAGCCTGTTTCATCAAAGTCAACCATAAACTTCTTCTGAAGCTTTTCGTAAACCTTGAGAGCATCCTCGGAGAGCTTCTTTGAAAGCGGAAGAACGGCAGCCTTGTAGGGCGCGATAGCAGGGCTGAGGTGAAGAACAACTCTGGTGTCGTTCTTTTCTGCATCAATAACCTCTTCATCATAGGCCTCACAAAGAAGAGCAAGAACAGTTCTGTCAAGACCGTAGGTTGATTCAATGATAAAGGGAATAAACTTTTCGTTTGTTTCGGGATCGAGATAATCCATCTTATGACCGCTGTATTCCTGGTGTCTGGTAAGGTCGAAGTTTGTTCTGTTGTGTGTACCGTTTACCTCACCCCAACCGAACGGGAAAAGGAATTCGATATCGCAGGCTGCCTTTGCATAGTGGGCAAGCTTTTCGTGGTCGTGGAAACGGAGATTTTCAGCGGCTATGCCGAGATCCTGATAGAACTTAAGACCGTACTGCTTGAAGTAATCGTAAAGATCAGTATCCGTACCCTCTTTGCAGAAGGTCTGGAACTCCATCTGCTCAAACTCGATTGTTCTGAAGGTGAAGTTGCCGGGTGTGATTTCGTTTCTGAAGGCCTTGCCTATCTGACCGATGCTGAAGGGAAGCTTTGCTCTCATTGTTCGCTGAACGTTGAGGTAGTTAACGTATTCGCCCTGAGCGTTTTCGGGGCGGAGATAGATAACGTTTTTGCTGTCGTTTGTAACGCCTCTGAAGGTCTGGAACATCAGATTGAATTCTCTGATATCCGTAAAATCGTGCTTACCGCAGTGAGGACAGGGAATAGAATTAGCCTTGATATACTCAAACATCTCTTCCTTTGTCATACCGTCTGCGTGAGCATCGGGGTTGAAGTCGTCAATAAGATTGTCGGCTCTGTGACGCTTTTTGCACTCCTTACAGTCAAGAAGCGGGTCGGAAAAGCTTGCAACGTGACCGCTTGCCTCCCATACTCTGGGGTGCATAAGGATATCCGCATCAACCTCGTAGCTGTTCTTGCGTTCCTGAATAAATCTCTTTCTCCAGGCATCCTTAACGTTGTTTTTCATTCTTGCGCCGAGAGGGCCGTAATCCCATGTGTTTGCAAGGCCGCCGTATATTTCACTGCCTGCAAAAATAAAGCCTCTGCCCTTGCAAAGAGCAACTATTTTATCCATTGTTTTTTCTGTATTAAGCATTGCAAAAATCCTTTCAATACCTTATTTCATTAATTAACCATACTAAAGTATAATATCACAATTATTTATTATTTTCAATTAATGCTATTGACAGATAAAAGCACTTTTTACAGCAAATTTTTAAGCACTCTGACTGTTGAACATTATAATAAACGCTTTTTCACCTTCGGGAAGTGTGAGGGTTATACCGTTAGTCATAAGCTCACTGCCCGTCATTTCGTAAACGGTTCCGGGCTTATCGTAATCGTAAACACTGTATACGGTATCTGATTTAAGTCCGTTAAGCTTTACGGTATATTCACTGTCCGTTATGTCAGCACGCTTATAAACAAGTGCCATACCGCTCTGGGCAGAATAGTCCGAATACTGCATTGCAAGCATTCTGTCAGCGAAATAGCCGCCTGCGGAAAGCGGATAGTAGTAACCGTTCATCATTTTGCGCTGGTTGATATATTCACCGTAATGCTCACCGTGTACGGTGCCGAAGGTTTCAAGTCCGAGCGGCATAATGCTGCTTCGTGCAGCATACTCGCTTTCGCTGTAAAACACCGTGCCCGAAAGAGGAAGCCAGAAGGAAATGCCGAAGGTCTGAGCCTGGGTAGCTTCTAAAATATCCTCGTGCGGGTTACAGTTGTAGTCACTTCGCCAGACGGGAACGCTTCTTCTTACAAGCTCAAGGTCAAGCCTTCTGCCGCCCGAAGCGCAGTTGTCTATAATCAGACCGTCAACCTTTTCACAAAGACCGTCAAGGTATCTGTAGAGGTTTGTGACGTAATGATTCTCCGTTATACCCTTTCTGCCGCCATAATAAACCTTATCCGCCTGTGCCCAGAAAACATCGGGTGAGAAGTTGAAATCCTGCCTGTAGATTGAAATTTTGTTTTCAATGAGGAAGTCTGAAATATATTCGATAAGGTAGTCCGTTGCACCGTCCTCGGCAAGATTGAACATAAGGTTGTCTTCATCCTTGACCGAAATGAGCCACCTTTCGTGCTTGTTACCCTCTGTATGGAAAAGCGTATCGGGTCGGACTCTTTCCGGCTCAAACCACAGCACAAGTCCGCAGCCCTTTGTTGCGGCATATTCGGAAACCTCAATTATACCGCCCGGAAAACGTTCGGGATTTGCAACCCAGTTGCCGACACCGTCGTGCCAGCCCTCATTATACTTATACCAGCCTGCATCCATCCAAAAATAATCGACGGGGGCATAGGTTTTCTCGCCGAAGCCGTCTGCCGCAGCCATAAGCTCGGCGGCAGTCTGGGTGTGCGCAGGACCCGAAAATTCGAGCATAGTCAGCGTATCAGGTATGTTTTCGGGGTAAACGCAGCCGCTTATCCAGCTTCTGAAGGTGTTGAAGCCTTTCAAAGGATTTGCACCGTCATAAAAGCTCAGGGAAACTAGCGGTGAACGTACCTTTTCGTTCGGTTCAAGATATGCCTTGAAGCTTTCCTGCTTTGCCTTTATAACGACAGACTCGCCGCTCTGTGCAATATCAGCCTTCCAGAGTCCCGACCAGCCGACACCGAATACAACGCCGCAGTTTTCACCGCTGATATTGAAATAAGGCAGGTAATTATCAGTTGGTCTGCCGTCATAGCTTGTAAAGGTTTTGGGAATTAGAGAAAGAGATTTCTGCATCAGAGCAAAATCGTAGGGCTCATCGTAGCTGCCCTTTGAATAAAAAAGCTCGGCTTTTTCAATAGTAAGAGCGGTATTTACCGCATAGAAGTTACTGACAACGGGAGAATTCTCCTGTGCCGTATTCTCAATATAAACTGTCCAGTCACAGGTGGCAAAGTCCTCATAAATCGTGGCTTCTACCGTAGCCTTCAGTCCGCTTGATTTGTGGGTAAGAGTTATATAAGTTGTTTTACCGCCGCTGTAGACAGCTCCCGTTTCGCTTTCAGCGCCTACCGAAACATCCCAATCGGCAATATTCTTGCTTAACGGTTTACCGCCGACTGTAAAATCATAGGGCAGCTTTTCTGCTTCACCCGTAAGGCGAAGATTTTCGTCAAACCAGTTGCGGCAAAGCTGTTTTTCTTTTTCGCTTACTTTGGTTTCTTCGGCAGTAATGCTTTCAAAAACAATATCCTGATTATATTTGTTTTCGGGCAGGCGTTCAAAGAATGTTACAAATCCGCCGAAAACGCTTGAAAAGAACATCACTATCGCCATTATAAATTCAGACATAATTTTCACCTTTTACTGTGAAGTGATTTTAACAATTTTATTGTAAGCCCAACCTGCAAACTGTACGGGCTTATAGGTAATTCGCCTTAATTTGTTTGCGGCTGAATTTTCGTTGTGTGCCTTGGTGCGCTCAATAGTAACAGAATCAAGAAGTGTACCGTCGTCACCTCTTCTTGTTTCAAGGATAAGCTGATTACCCTTGAACTCAAGTGTAGTATATGTCGTAACGTCGTTTTCCATAAAGGCGTAGGCAAGATAATCCGCCTCATAGTCCATTACAACCTTGCCGCAAACGGAATTAGCGTTGATATATACTATGCCCTCGGGGTCGGTGTAGGCTTTGCCGTTTTCCGCTTTGCCGACGATTTTACGCTTTTTCATAAAGCGAGAGCGACCCTGCGAATGGGTGTGACCCGTTATAACAAGATCAAGGTCGAAAGACTCAAAAATCGGCGTAAAAATAGAATTGAGCAGAATTTCCGTTTCCTTGTCGCCTATGCAGTCCCCTGCACCGTAGATACCGTGGTGAATAAGACCAATGCGCCACTTTGCATCCTTATTTTTCGCAACAGCCTCTTTTGCCATAGCTATATGGTCAGGTGCGCTGCCCGAGGTTGAGTCAAAGACAAGGTAAAGCACCTCGCCATAGCGGAACCAGAAATTACGATCAAGACCGAAAAAGCCCTTGCCGTAATACTCGTTGGGCATATTGGTATAGTAGTGGTAGGTTTTACCCTTTTTGTCGTGGTTGCCTATTGCAAGTGCCTGCGGCAAAGAGCGGAGCGAGGGCGGCATAAGAAAGCTCTGCCATTCCTCTGCGGTTTTACCCGTAGAAGTGTTATCGCCCGGTGAAAGAAGATAGGCAATATCAGGGTTGTCTGCAAGTGCTTTTTCGAGGAGATTATTCCAGTAATTGCTCTCACTCAGCTGTGCGGAATTATCGCCCTCGTGTATTTCGGTAATCTGAATATCACCGAAAATTACAGCCTTGTGTGAAGCAAAGGACTTTGTTTCATATTTTTCCGTACCGCTCCAACCGTTGCCCGTATTCCACCGGTAGTAATATATTGTATTTTCCTTAAGACCTGTTACAGTCACCCTGCAAACGCTCTGAAAATCGTTTTCAGCTTCGGTGATTTCACCTTCAAAAGCTATTGCTTCTGCCATATCTTCACTAACGGAAAGCATAACCTGTGCTAAAGCGGTTTCCTTCGGTGCGTGCCAGCAGAGGCTGACCTGTGTTTCATCCGCACCTACGTTCAGCATAGGCAGAGTGTTGCTTTCAATCAAAGCTTCATAGCAGGGTTTCCAGTTTTCGATGTTAAGTTTATATAAATCCATAATCTTTCCTTATTCTATTCCGAGTTTGTTTTTGATTGCGGGGTCGCAGGTATCGGCAAGAGTACCGATTTCTTCCCAGAGCTTGTCTGCCTTCAATTTCCATTCTTCAAAGCCGTCGGGTGTTTCGGGGTAAGAATCGTAAAGCGTGCCGACCTTAATCATATTCACAAGACCCTTTACGATTTTGCCGAGCGTTTCGGCACGGAACTTTTTCTTCGCTATACCCTTTGTAACACCTTTGACCATATCGGCAACGTCCTTTGCGCCGATTACAAGACCGTCATCCATACCGCCGAGAATCTTATCGCTGAAAATAACATCGTTTGCGAAAAGGTACTCTGCCTCGTCAAAATTCATTGAAACAAGACCCATAAGCAGCGGACGCATTGAGTCAAAATCTTTGCCCTGTTCCTTCATATAACGTGTGTTGATGCTCCACAGTTTTTCCTTAGTGAGGAAATCGCTGTATTTGAGAAGCTGTGAAATAACATCAACGGCAATTACGCCCTGAACAAGAGAGGACGTACAGCCCTCACCGCAGGTAGGCTTTGTAAGGCAGGCGGCATCGCCCATAGCGATAAAGCCGTCATCAACAAACGAATAAAGCGAGCGGTGCCAGGGGGTCATACCCTTTTCAACCTTCTTGACCCTGTAGTCGGGGAAGGTAACATTCTTCATAAACTGTGTGTTGAAAACCTCTTCCGAATATGCATACGAATAGCTGCCGCCGATACCAAGAATTGCATCATAACCTTTGCCTGCAGGTGCAGACCAGGATTTGTACTGCATAAAGAAGCCGTCAAGGTCACGGGGATTTATACTTTTATCAAGATATTCGATATAATAAAGAACCACATAAAAAATATCAATCGGTGTAAGCCTGAAATTATCAACCGCTGATGTATCGGGAAGAGTTGTTCTTGCAACAGAGGGGATACCTGAGCAGTCGGAAACTATCCTTGCGTATGCCTGCTGTGTGCCCTCTGCAGTTTCGTATTCACAGCCGATTACCCTGCCCTTTTCATCGTAGAGAAGCTTGGTAAATTTTGCACCGTACAGTATTTTTGCGCCGCTCTTTTTTGCCTTTTCAGCCATTTTCATAATGTAATCGTGCTTGTGCAAACCGATTACGGGCAGGTTTCCCGAATACTTACGGTATTCTCCGTAGGGAGATATCATAGGAGAGCCTGTAAAGCGAAACTCCCTTACAGAGTCGCCCTCTTCCGGCACTTCAAGCCCGAACTGCTCCATTTCACCCTGACTCATATGAAAAATGTCATAGGAGCGTGAAACGTCATCAGGCTGTTCTTTCTCGATAACCAGTGTTCTGAAGCCGTTTTCAGCCATTCTCTGTGCAAACCAGCAGCCCGTTGTAGAAGCACCGATAACAAGAACGTCATATTTTTTCATAGCCGTATTTTCTCCCTTTTTATGTCATATTTTGCATTTTGTAAAGTTGTGTTGCTTTACACTTAGTCCCATTCGGCACCCGTAACGGTGTCGAGATCTATACCCTTTGTGTCGTGTGTTTTTGCCGCCATTGTGATAAGTGCACCGACAAAACCGGGTACGGTGAGAGCAAAAGCAACGATACCCATAAAGCTGTTGCCCAGCAGAGTTACAAGCGGCAGGCTGACACCGTATGAAACGGCAACACCGGCACCGACAACAACAAATTCAGCCGACATAATTGACGAACGAAGGTTGGTCGGAGATGACTCGCCTATCATCATAATAATAACGTCGTTTGAGGAATAGAAGCTGCCGATACAAGCACCGCAAAGGAAGCCGACAAGGTAGGGCGGCCAGGCAAGCTTTGCACCAACGCTGAAACCGATGAAGGCAAGCAGACAGTTGAAGGCAGTAACCATAGCGGCGGCCTTTCTGCCCTTTGAATCGGAGATAAAGCCCATAATAACCTGAGCTACTGCCGAGCCGACAGGGAACATAAACAAAGCAGTTGTGACAGGACCTATGCTGACCATATTCATAAGCTCATCGGTAAATGATGAATAGGCACCCGAATCAATATAGCTTTGTGCATAGCCGTAGGAAAGAATAACCTGATAGTTCAACGTTGTGATAAAGCCGACGTTTGCTATTGCGCCGACAATATAAAGCCAGCGAAGCTGCTTATGCTTAAAGGCAAATTTGAGTGCGGGAATTACACCGCCCTGAGCGTTTTCGGTGTTTTTGTTCTGCTTATCGAGGGCACGCTCTTCGTCCGTCATTCTTAAATATTTAAGCCTTGAATCAATAAAGGCATCCGTTTCACGGGCAAAGAAAAGAGCAACACCGCAGGTAACAAGACCGACAACGGCAGGAATCAGGTAAACGTTTCTCCACTCAGAAGCGCTGTGCATAAGAAGTCTGCGGAGCAAGGGAATGAGCATAACACCCATATTTGCAAAGAATTTTATAGCCGAATAAATCCTTGCCCTGTGCTTTGACGGAGCGGTTTCCATAATATAAACAACCTGCATATCGTGCGGAATAAAGAACTGAACGATACACGCACCGAGCACGTATACAACAATATTATCCGATAGGAATATGAGCAGCATTGAAAGGCTCATGCCGAAGGTGTTTATTATAAGGAACATTTTTCTGCCGAAGCGGTCCGCAAGCGGCTTATACACAATTGCAAGTGCCTGGAAGGGTACAACAAGCATCGTTACTATGTCCAGCAGACCTACCGAGCTTTCGCCGTATTTTGCAAACAGATCATTTGCTATTTCAGTTTTCATAAGCGTGCCTATCTGCGAGGCAACCTCATCCGTTATGTAAACAAGGCAGATTATGAAAATCATATAGATAAGGTAAGTTTTACCCTTGGGTCTTAATTTTTCACGCTGCCATTTTGCAATTTCTCTTTCTCGCCTCAGGCGCTTTTTTTCGAGCTTTGCATCAGTCATTATTCACACCGCCTTAATTAATCTTTACTTATTATATAAAAACTTTTCATATATTTCAATAATTACTTGAAGATATCGGATATTTGTTATAGAATGTTTACAAATATTTTTGCAGACCAAAGAAAGGAAACAGTTATGGATAAATTTGCAAGATTTAAATATCAGCCCTGTGTTCCGCTGGGCGAGGACGGCCGCTGTGTTACGGCTTCTTTAAAGCACATCAACCTCTCCCGTGAGGCGGCAACAGAGGGTATAGTTCTGCTAAAGAACGAAGGCAATGCCCTGCCCCTTAAGAAGGGCGAAAAGGTAGCCCTTTTCGGCAAGGCAACCATTGAATACATAAAGGGCGGCGGCGGCAGCGGCGACGTGCACTGCCCGTACATCTGCAACATTGCCGACGGCTTCAACGAAAAAGAAGAACAGGGCAAGGTTTGGGTTTACAAGCCCCTTGTTGAGTTTTACAGAGAATACGTTGAAAGAGAAAGCGTAAACGTACTCACACAGGAGCAGATCAACGCACGCTGGGACATAGTCAACAATATGGAATTCTGCCAGAAGCGTGACGATATGACCTACGACACCTTTGCGGCTATGCACGTAAGAGAAGCGGAAGTTCCCTACGATATGATAAAGTCTGCCGCAGATAACGCTGACACGGCGGTTATTACAATCAGCCGTTTTTCGGCAGAGGGTGTTGACCGCAGACCGCAGGGTGAGGACTACTACCTTTCCGACCTTGAAAAGAACCTTATCGACACAGCAGGCAAGCTGTTCAAAAAGGTTATTATTGTTATCAACTCAGGTGCTGTAATTGACTGCGAATACTTTGCGGAGAACGAAAACGTAAACGGTGTTGTTTTCGCCTGGCAGGGCGGTATGGAGGGTGGCAGCGCAATTGCCGACGTACTCTGCGGCGACGCTAATCCCTCCGGCAGACTGGCAGACACAATTGCAAAATCCTATGACGTCTACCCCTGTAAGGAAGACTTCTGGGAATGCTTTGACCACGTTGATTATTCCGACGATATTTACGTAGGCTACCGTTACTTTGAAACAATACCGGGCGCAAAGGAAAAGGTACGCTACCCCTTTGGCTTCGGTCTTTCCTACACCGACTTTTCGCTTACAGGCAAGCTCTGCGGCGAGGCTGACGGCAAAATCACCGCCGCTGTAACCGTTACAAACACAGGTAACATTGCCGGCAAAGAGGTTGTTCAGCTTTATTATTCCGCACCGCAGGGTAAGCTCGGCAAGCCTGCAAGAGAGCTTGCGGCTTACGCAAAAACAAAGCTACTTGCACCGGGCGAAAGCGAAACGCTTGCACTCACCTTTGACGTAAGCTTTATGGCAAGCTTTGACGATCTGGGTAAAATCCAGAAATCCGCCTACGTTCTTGAAAAAGGCAATTACGCTTTCTACCTTGGCAAAAACGTAAGAGAAGCCGAAAAGCTCGGCTTTGAATGCGAAGTAAAAGAAGATACCGTTGTTGAACAGCTCACACAGTGGTGCAAGCCGTTCAGATTGGAAAAGCGTATGCTTTCCGACGGCAGCTTTGAAAATCTTCCCACAGGCGAAGAAAGCTATTACTACGGCGAGGTTGAACCGACAGGTGCAGTTGCACCCGAAAAAGAAGTTATGTTTGACAAGGTAGGCGAAGAAATCAGCCTTGACGAATTCGTGGCACAGCTCACCCTTGAAGAGCTTATGGATTTCGTCGGCGGTCAGCCGCCTACGGGTGTTGCAAACACCGGCTGCTTCGGCCCGATAAAGCGCCTTGGCGTTCCCGCAGTACCAACTGCTGACGGCCCTGCAGGTATAAGAATCGAACCCTGCACAGGTATTCCCACAACAGCGTGGCCGTGTGCAACGCTTCTCGCCTGCACGTGGAACACCGACATTATTTTTAAGGTCGGTCAGGCAGGCGGTGCAGAACTTAAGGAAAACAATATGGGTATCTGGCTTGCACCTGCTCTCAACATTCACCGTGACCCGCTTTGTGGCAGAAACTTTGAATACTATTCAGAAGACCCGCTTGTAGCAGGTAAATGTGCGGCGGCGGATATCAGAGGCGTTCAGTCCAATAAGGTTGCCGTTTCGATGAAACACTTCGCCTGCAACAATAAAGAGGCAAACCGCTTTGCAAGCGATTCACGTCTTTCCGAAAGAGCACTCAGAGAAATCTATCTCAAGGGCTTTGAAATTGCCGTTAAAGAATCTGACCCGTACACGGTTATGTCGTCGTACAACCTTATCAACGGTCAGCACACCTCGGAAAGCTGGGAGCTTCTGACAGGAATTCTGCGCAACGAGTGGGACTACAAGGGTATGGTAGTTACCGACTGGGGCGTAAAGAACGACCCTGTTAAAGAGGTATGGGCAGGCAACGACCTTAAAATGCACTGCGGTTACCCCGAAGACCTCAAGGCGGCATACGATAAGGGCGATCTCTCCAGAGCACAGCTTGAGCTGTGCGTGAGCAGAATACTCGGTATGTTCCTGAAGTTAGCATAAAATACATATAAAAAATGCACGGAGCTTCCGTGCATTTTTGCATTTTACAAATGAATAATTAATAATGAATATTGAATAATGAATAATTGTCGGCGGGACACCCGCACCCGAAAATAAATTATTCATTATTCATCAGCGTATGCGGCTTCATTATTCATTTTTCATTAGCAGTTTGTCCTCAACAAACTGTAACTACTCCGCTCTGTTCATTGCCGCAAGTGGGTCAACGGTACTGCCGTTTACGGTAATTTCAAGGTGGAGATGCAATCCGTCCGCAGCTTCAACGGGAATCGAGGCAAGCTCGCCTATCTCCTGTCCGTTTTTAACTGTTTCACCCTTTTTCGGAGTTGTGCCTGCCTTTAATCCGCAATATTTTGCAGTCATTGTGTTGCCATGGTCAATTTCAACCACTGTACCCCACATTTCATCCGTATAAACCGCCTTTACCGTACCGTTCTGGATAGCGAGCACCTGAGAATTTTTACCGCCCGTAAAATCAATCCCGTTGTGTACCCGCCAGTCACCCATTGTTTTTGAGCTTACCATTTCGCCGTGAGAATAATCCTTCAGAATATCCGTTCCCAGAGGCAGGGTGAATTTGCCCGTAAACGGCAGATTTTCTTCGGGTTTAACCGTTGTTTGCTGTTCGGTTGCAAAGGGTACGGTTGTGGTCTGCGTAACAGTAATCTTCTTTTCCGGCTTGTCCGCTTCAAGGGTAACGCCCTGGTTGTCCCAATCAACCGTAGTTGAGGTTTCCGGCACAGAGAAAGACCTTTTCATTGCGGCGTAAGAGCCTACTCCGAGTGCAGTTATACACAGCAGCAAAAGTGTATATAGTCCGAGTCTGCCCAATGTATTTTTGCTTGTTTTGGTAAATTCTAAATTCATAAATTATCCCTCCGTAACCTATTATTGGAGAGATAGGATTTATTTATTCACAAAAACGAAAAAGACACCCTGCATAACACAGAATGTCCTTTTCACAAATTTGAGGGGGTAAAAATACACCGTTCGGAAAACGTTGCGGCTCATTTTCCGGGTGCAGATTTATAATAGCATGTGTGTTTGCTGGTACAATGAACAAACTGTAAACGCAGTGTGTTTTTCATATGTTTTTGCTGCAAAAAAATTTAAATAATTTTGCAAACAAATGTTTGCTTTTTGTGAAAAGATGTGCTATAATCGGTTTAGCAGAACATATGTACTGCCGATTTTTTCGCAAAAACGGGTGTTAAAAACACTTTCAGGAGGATTTTTTCATGTTAAATGAAACCCAGCAAAAAATATACAATTTCTTACTTGAGCGCCTTCAGGATGGCGTTCCCCCTTCTATAAGAGAAATCGGTGCTCACGTCGGCCTCAAATCAACCTCGTCCGTTCAGGCTTCTCTCGACGCACTCGAAAATGAGGGCTTTATTTCCCGCGACCCGCTTCTCAAGCGTTCAATCCGCATTGTAGGTCAGGAGGACCTTTCCAACATCAAGCAGGTGCCCATTCTCGGTACGGTTACCGCCGGTGCGCCCATACTTGCAGTTGAACAGATTGAGGGCTATCTCCCCTACGCAGGCTTTGCCTCCAAGGACAAGTCCCTCTTTGCGCTTCGTGTACGCGGCGAAAGTATGCTTAATGCAGGTATTCACGACGGTGACCTTGTTGTTGTCGAAAGAACGCCTGTTGCACGCAACGGCGAAATTATTGTTGCCCTTGTCGGCGATGAAGCTACCGTAAAGACCTTCTACAAAGAAAACGGTTATTTCAGACTCCAGCCCGAAAACGATGCTTACGAGCCGATTATCGTTGAAGAGGTTGCAATTCTCGGCAAGGTAGTTGCACTCCACCGCTATTATTGATTTTTTCAACAAATACGAGGGCAGAAACAGGTAAATTTTTCTATAGTTTTTTTGTTCATTATATATTGATATTTTTCTCCCGCCTTGTTATAATTTAGTTTAATAATTTTAATTAAAAGTTATTTCTATAATCTATAAAATAAAGATTATGGAAATAGCCGAAAACATAATTAAGTGGGGAGAGATAACTATGATGACTCGTGAAGAAAAATTCTACAAGGAAGGTCTTACCTTCGACGACGTTCTGCTTATTCCGGCAGAAAGCGATGTCCTGCCCAAGGATATCGACGTTTCCACAAAGCTTACAAAAAATATTACGCTTAATATGCCTATCATGACCGCAGCCATGGACACCGTTACGGAGTCCCGTATGGCTATTGCAATTGCGCGTGAAGGCGGTATCGGCGTTATCCATAAGAACATGTCCATTGAGGCACAGGCAGAAGAGGTTGACAAGGTAAAGCGTTCCGAGAACGGTGTTATCCGCAACCCCTTTTTCCTTTCCCCCGAGCACAGCATTACCGATGCGCTTGACCTTATGAAGCGCTACCGCATTTCCGGTGTACCGATTTGTGAAGACGGCAAGCTTGTCGGTATTCTCACAAACCGCGACCTTCGTTTCATGACTGACTTCAGCGGCAAAATCGGCGCTGTTATGACAAGCGAAAACCTCGTTACAAGCCACATCGGCACTACACTCGACGAGGCTCAGGCTATCCTTATGAAGCACAAGATCGAAAAGCTTCCCCTTGTTGATGAAAGCGGCTTTCTCAAGGGTCTTATCACAATCAAGGATATCGAAAAAGCTGTTCAGTACCCCAACTCCGCAAGAGATGCAAGCGGCAGACTTCTCTGCGCCGCTGCAGTAGGTGCAACAGCAGACGTACTTGAAAGAGCTTCCGCTCTTGTTGAGGCAGGCGTCGACGCACTTGTTCTCGACTCTGCACACGGTCACAGCCAGAACATTCTCAAGTCCGTTTCCAAGGTCAAGGCTGCATTCCCGAACCTTTCCGTTATCGCAGGTAACATCGCAACAGCAGAGGGCACAAAAGCCCTTATCGATGCAGGTGCAGACTGCGTAAAGGTCGGTATCGGCCCCGGATCAATCTGTACAACACGTGTTATCGCAGGTATCGGTGTTCCCCAGATTACCGCTATCTTTGATGCCGCAGAAGAAGCTGCAAAGCACGGCATCAACGTAATCGGTGACGGCGGTATCAAGTACTCCGGCGAAATCGTCAAGGCTCTTGCCGCAGGTGCAAGCGTTATTATGGTCGGTTCACTTGTTGCAGGCTGTGAGGAATCACCCGGCGAGACAGAAATCTACCAGGGCAGACAGTTCAAGGTTTACCGCGGTATGGGCTCACTCGGCGCTATGGCTAACGGCAGTAAGGACAGATACTTCCAGGAGGACAACCGCAAGCTTGTTCCCGAAGGTGTTGAAGGCCGTGTTCCCTACAAGGGAGTTCTTTCTGACACTATCTTCCAGCTTCTCGGCGGTCTTCGCTCCGGTATGGGCTACTGCGGCTGCCACACAATCAAGGAGCTTCAGGAAAAGGCACGCTTTGTCCGTATAACAGGCGCAGGCCTTATCGAAAGCCATCCCCATGACGTTTACATCACCAAGGAAGCCCCCAACTACTCAGGCGGCAACTGCTAAAATAAACGAAAGGTTATGAGCCGATGAACAGAATCCGTCTCATACTTCTTGCAGGTCTTTGCATATTCGTGGCTCTTTTGAGCATAGCTTATATTACCGTAGGTATGGACAGTAAAGAGCCTGAAACAACCACACAGACTACAACTGCAACAGAAAGCTCCACCGAGCCCGACACATCTTCGGCTGAGCCGGGCACGGAAAGCGAAGCAACAACCGAACAGCCGTCCGAAGCAGAAACAACTACCCGGGCTGAAACCACAACAAAGGAGCCCGAAACTATGGGCGGTGAATACAAATACGCCTATGCAGGCTTCAATCCGTCGGTAGCAGTTGTTGACGGCGAAAAATGGAACCTTCTGCTTGTTAACCGCAATTATATTCTGCCCGAGGATTATACCGTACAGACGGCTGCAATCAAGGGCGGCGGTCAGTCACTCGACCACCGTGTTGTACCCCACTACAACAAAATGATAGCCGCTGCAGAGGCTGACGGAATAGACCTTATTCCCGTTTCAGGCTACAGAAGCCTGTCAAGACAGGAAAATAATTTCAACCGCAAGATTGATTATTACTCATCTCTCGGTTATTCCAAAGCAGAGGCTACACGCCTTGCTTCAAAAATAGTACTTATGCCCGGCACAAGCGAGCACAACGCAGGTCTTGCAATGGATTTCGGCACCAACGGCAACTACACACTTGACGAAAACTTTGCAAACACCGATGCTTTCCGCTGGCTCAGCGAAAACGCCGCAGATTACGGTTTTATACTCCGCTACGAAGAGGACACACAGGATATCACAATGATAACCTACGAGCCTTGGCACTGGCGTTACGTTGGCGTTGAAGCCGCAAAAGAAATCAAGGCGCAGGGTGTAACGCTCGAAGAATACCTCGGAATGGATTAATAAGTAATGAAAAAGAAAAAGTTAAACCCCATCACACCGATGCCTAAAAAGACTATCGCCGTGTGGTGGATATGCAGAGGTGCATTGCTCATCTGGGGCATCAACGGTCTTTTCAGGGGCTACACCTCGGAATTTTTGCAGGGTCTGTTTGCAATTGCCTTTACTCACCTTTGGGATATGTTTCAGCTTCTTGGCGGAAAATCCTTTATCACAAGGTTACCATGGCAGTTTCAGACACACCTCACGCTGTTTATAACGCTTGGCGTGTGCATAGGCTCAACTCTAAACAACCGCACAAGCTTTTCATATTCGGATATTGTAACCCACTATTTTGCCGGCTTTATTGCCGCAGGCTGGAGTGCAAGACTGCTTGTAATAATGCAGGAAAAGAAGAACATTCCCCTTGCACCCTCAATTGCCGCTATGGCAGGCTTCGGCATGGGTGTTGCAGTGCTTGTCGGCTGGGAATTCTACGAGTTCACAATGGACAAGATTTACGGCTTCAACCTTCAGGTTTCAAGTCCGTTTACAAACGAAGGTCTCATCGACACAATGTGGGACTTTATTCTCGGTGCGGGCGGTGCGTTGACAGGTATGTTCTGCTTCGCCTTTGCAGATGCAAAAAAGCGCAAACAAGCGAACAAATAATTTATAAGAGGACTGGTTTTCAGTCCTCTTTTCATTTTTGCAGGCATATTAATAATAGTGGTGATTTATATGTTTGCAGTAATTTGCATTGAGAGCGATAAAAGTAAAATACGAAAGCGAAAAACAAAAATCGAAGCCATACAGACCCCCGTGCGTGGCGGCGCACCGTTCCGGATAGTTACAATAACAAAAGGCAGAGGCGAAATTGACAGTCAGCGCCTTGCCGGGGCGGCAAGCTGCGGCAGCAGAAATCTGCTTGTGCCCGATGGCTTTATTCTGCCCGACAGTCCACACCTGAAACTGTTTGAAGCCGATACGCTTCCCCTGCTGATTACACTCAACACAGCAGCAAAAAAGCTGAAAGAAATGCCTGGAGCTACAAAACGCAGTCTGCTGATAGAGGACAAAAACGCAGTGCTGCCCGACTATATTGACAGGGTTGTCACCTGTGCCGCAAAAATAAAAATTGTAACAGACAAACCGCAGGCGTATTATACCGCCGGGTTAAGGCTGATGGAGCGTTTCGGCGCTTCGCCGATAGTTTGCGGAGAAAGAGTAGAAACAGAAAAATTCGATGCCGCAGTTTCCGACGAGCCGATTAAAAAGATAAAATTAAATTTCAGCGTATCCGCAATTAAAGCAGACGGCACACCGGAAATTCCCGAACAGTACGCAAGGCTTTGCCCAAAGGAAATTGACCGCTTTGATTTTCTGTGCGCTCTGTTTGAGTGCAGCGGTGTAAGAGCAATCGGCGAATTAACGTTTGATGACTTGATTTCAAATAAAAATAAAGATATAATTGAATCATAAACAATTAAGGTAAGTGAAAAAATGAAGCTTATAGCACCCGATTACTATGAAAGTTTCTCCTGTATTGCCGACAAGTGCCGACATAGCTGCTGTGTCGGCTGGGAGATTGATATTGACGAAAAAACGTACGAATATTACAAAACCGTAGGCGGAGATTTAGGCAAGGATTTAAATAAAAACATTACCGTTTGCGACGGCACGGCAAGCTTTGTGCTTGGCGAAAACGAACGCTGTCCGTTTCTGGAAAGCGACGGACTTTGCAGACTTATAAAAGAGCTTGGTGAAAGCTCACTTTGCAATATTTGTGCCGACCACCCGAGATTCAGAAGCTTCTATTCCGAAAGAACGGAAATCGGGCTTGGGCTTTGCTGTGAAGCGGCGGCAGAGCTTGTTTTAAGTCAACAGCATAAAGTAAAATTAGCAACACTTTCGGACGGTGAAGAAAAACTCACCGAGGACGAGGAGTACCTTTTAAAATACAGAAATCAGCTTTTTGCAGTTGCACAGGACAGAGAATTCACGGTAGAAGAAAGACTTGAAAATCTGCTTGTTTTCGGCTCAATTACTTTACCCGAAAAGAGCTATACAGAATGGGCAGAAACTTATCTTTCGCTTGAAAGGCTTGACGAGGAATGGACGGACAAGCTCAGCCTTTTAAAACAAGCAAAAGCCTGCACTATCCCCTCTTTTCTTCAGCTGTCCTTTGAACAGTTACTTGTATATTTTCTTTACCGCCATATTCCGTCCGCGCTTGATGACGGCGATATTTCGTCCAAAATCGGTTTTGCGGTGCTTAGTATAAGAATTATTGCCGCTGTGCTCGAAGCGGAAGAAAAGCAGAATTTTGACACTTTAAAAGAGCTTGTAAGGCTCTACTCTTCGGAAATCGAATATTCACAGGAAAATCTGAATACACTTTGGGATTTGTTATATGAACAGAACGCTTAATTACACGGTACCGCCCGAATACGACGGCGAAAAAGTGAATAATTTTCTGCGTGGCGGAATAGGTCTTTCCTACCGCATGGTGCGCTCACTCCGGCAGATTAAAGGCTCAATGCTGCTTGATGGCGAATATATCCGCACGATAGACCCACTCAGAGCAGGTGCAACGCTGACCCTCACCCTGCCGCAGGACAAGAGCACAGCCGAGCCGCAGAAGGCGGATTTTGAGGTTATATACGAAGACGGTGACATTTTAGTTATCAACAAGCCTGCAGGGCTTGCAATGCACCCGACACACAACCACCAGGGTGACACGCTGGCAAATGCCGTTTCGTACTACCTGACACAAAGCGGCAGAGATGCCGTTTTCCGTGCCGCGGGCAGACTTGATAAGGGCACGTCGGGGCTTGTAATATGTGCCTTACACAAAATGGCGGCAAGCAAACTGGCAGGAAATTACGAAAAGCAGTACACCGCAATTGTTGAAGGCGAATACACGGGCACGGGCACGATTGATGCACCGATAATCCGACCCGACCCGATGAAAACAATCCGCGCCGTAGGCGAAGGCGGAGAAGAAGCGGTAACGCATTGGAAGTCGCTCGGCAGTAAAGACGGATTGAGCCTGCTTGAAATAGAGCTTGAAACAGGCAGGACACACCAGATAAGGGTACACTTTGCTTCGCAGGGCACTCCGCTTGCAGGTGATGAAATGTACGGCGGACACACCGACAAAATCACTCGCCACGCTCTGCATTGCGGCAAACTGACCCTCACCCACCCCGTAACGGGCGAAGAAATGACCTTCACCGCAGAATTGCCCGAAGACATGAAAGCACTTGCAAAGGGGATATTTAAATGAAAACTTATGCGGTCAACAAAAAGAGATTATTGCTGATTGATTCAGTTGTTTTGCTGATTATGCTGGCAATCCCCTTTCTGATGTATATTATATTTAAAAAGACCGAATTCTTAGCTTTTTTCATTATGCCTGTGTTTGTTGCAATCGCCTTAATTCCTTCAATTAAAAGCAGCTTTAAAACGAGCATCACCCTAACAGACGATAAAATCATCTGCAAAAATTTTAATATAGGTACAAGTTTTTGCAACGCAGAGGTGAATTACGAACAAATAACAAAAATCACTTTCAAACGCAGATGTGCTCTCATTATCGCAGGCGCTGACGAAAAACACCCGATTGTAATAAGCAGAAATTTTAAAGAATATAAAAAACTTTTGCATACCGTTTGCAACCAATGCAAACAGGTTAATCCCAATATTACAATAGACCCCGAAATATATGAAATGATAAAATAACAACAAAGAGCAAGATGTACCGCCAGAGTACACCTTGCTCTTATATAATTCCTAATTCATAATTCCGAATTCCTAATTAAAATATCCCCGGAATAAGATGTGCCAGACCAAGCCCTGCACCGAAGGAAAGCACATTTGCAACAAGCGCATAAAGAATTGCTTTCTTTTTGCTTACATCAAGCGGCTTTTTCTTTATATACAGGCTGTAGGCAACCGCCTCAACGGCGAATACGCAGATTTCAAGGAAAACGTAATATGCCGTAAAAGCCATGCTTCCGTGGTTTATATCCACGCTGAAAAGAATGAGGTTAAGAAGAACCTGAGTTATTACGTTTACAACTGTGATAAAACTGATAAGGTTTTTCTTCTTGAAGCCGAAAACGAAGGCAACCGCAATTTCAAGCGCAAGCGTAATTGCTATTCTTGCAACGAGGGATATTATTTCCCACTTGTAATCGTAGCTCGGCTCAGCGTGAAGCAAAACATCTGTTACGGAATGAAGCTCTTGGGGCACGGTTGTGGCTTGCGTACTGCCCTGCTGAATACTTTCCTGTATGCTCTCCATATCCTCCTTCAAGGGATATGAGCAAACCTCTGTGATTGGTTCAACCTCGGGTATCATTTCACTCACATCTACAGTATAGTAGCTGTCAAAGGCATACTGCTCGTAAACGGGTGTTACGGCAAAGGTATCGGATTCTGGGAAATAGAGCAGGAGCTTGAACGGGTCGGGCGGATAGTAGCCCCACTTAAAGCCGTTTGCTTCGGTACAGTTCCAGAACTGCTGAAGAAAATAGTAACCGTCCGTATCCTTATAATCAACGAACTTCCGCCAGATTTCTTCATCCGTTTCGTGGTAGGCGTACATTTCCTCGCCTTCTCTCCACGCCCTGTTAGGGCCGTAGGATTCATCCTCGGAAAGCAGAGTTGCATAGCACTCCCTGCCGTCAAGACCGACAAGATCTATTACAACGCTTGGCTTCGGACCCGTATCGGCAAAGGCTGTGAACGAAAAAACAATACTTAATATGAGAACAACGGGAACGATTTTGATTAAAGCCCTTTTCATACGTTTATCTCCTATTCAGTTAGGGTAAAATATGCTTCGTAGGTTTGCCCTCCAATGTTTATTGCTGTTTTGTACTCTGTGCCGGTTTTTAAATTTTCATATTCGGCAAGGTCAATTTCAAAGCTGACGGTGATTTCGTCCCTCTTATTCGAGGGCAATGCCCTGTAGGCAACTGCATTCTTTGGGTGATTATTTGGTATAAGCACCCACTCACCGCCGTTATTTCCCCAAAGGTCAACGAACTTGCTGTAGCTAAATCCGACATTTGCCGTATCGGTAATTGAAAGAGTGATTTTGTCATTCTCCTTGTACTCTGACCTGTCAAGCTCAATGGATATTTCAGTGCTTACCGTTGTAGGCTTTACAGCTTCGGGCGGACCTATAGGAGAAATTTCGGGTTGCGAAACGGAATAAGCAACGCTCGTACGTTCAGCCCCATCCGACGGTCGGCTCGGCGAAACTTCGGTTGCAGATGCAGACTGTTTATCGGTTGTGGGTGAGCCGTTCAATGACGGTTGTTTTACGGCTGTCTGCGTTTCTTTAAGCACGTCTGTAAGCGGTACGTAACTGTCGCTTGCAGCAGTTGTATTTTCTTCATAATTCGGGTCGCCCTCGCCTGCGGGCATCATTGCAGGCAGAACCATAACCGAATAAAGCACGGCAACAAGCACAAACGGAATTGAAAAGGTTAATATGTTATTTCGTGTTTTCTTCTTTTCCTTTAAATATGTTTCTTTTCTGTTATAAATTTCATTTACAAATTCTTCGTGGTTTCTCATAAAAGCTTTTCGCCCTCCTTTCCGAGGATGGTACGAAGCTCTTTCTTTGCCCTGTAGAGAAGGTTGTCAACCTGCTTCTTGCTTTTTTTCATCACACGTGCCGTTTCTTCATAAGTAAGTCCTTCAAAATACACAAGGTGCACCGCCGCCTGCATATCCGTAGAGAGTTTTGATATTGCTTCGTTAACAGCTTTCTTGCGTTGGTCAGCAAGAATTATATTTTCAAGCAAAATATATTCTTCTGCCGTTGCCGCTTCTTCAAGCGGCAGCAGCTTTTTCTGCCTGCGAAGAAAGTCAACAGCGCGGCTTCGCCCAAGCATAAAAAGGTAGGTTTTAAGGCTTACTTTAAAATTAAAGCGCTTTGGGTGTACAAGGATATACATAAACACGTCAATTGCTATATCCTCTGCCACCGAGGTATCGTGCACGTAGCGGCTGATAAAAAAAATCAAGGGCTCACGGTATTCCCGTACAATCAGGTCAAAGGCGGCTTCGTCGCCATCAAGGAAACGGCGGTAGCTACTTGCACCGTTATCCATTTTTTCTCCTCTCCCTTCAACCTTTATACGAACGAGAAACCGAAAGTCCTTAAAAGTTTTTACAGCTCGCCATCCTCAAACCTTGTGGTTTTGATTGTAAGTGTCAGCGCAATTTCGGCAAAGCGGCGGCTGCTGACGGGGAAATCCTCCTCAATCCACTTTTTGAGTATACCTATAAAGCCGTTGAAGCAGAAAACGAAGCAGTATTCGTACTCGGGGTCATCAAAGCCCTGAAAGCTTCTGGGGTACTTGGCAAGCACGGTGCGTATAAGCCTGTTTACAAAAATATCGTCATCCGCGTGGGTTATAAGCACCTTGAAAAGGTCCTTGTGCTCGATAACGTAGTCAAACACACCCTCAATTTTATCAAGGAAGGACGGAATTGAATCAATAAGAGGAAGCTCGTCGGGCTCAGGAATCTGTGAAAGCACCTCGTCCTCTATTTCGTGCCTTAAGGCAATAACGTCCTCGTAATGGGCGTAGAAGGTTGAACGGTTTACGTCAGCCGCTTCGCACACGTCCTTTACGTTTACCTTTGAAATAGGCTTTTCGGCACAGATTTCAATAAACGCCTCTTTTATCATTTTCTTTGTCATTTTTACTCTTCTGCTCTCTGCCATAACCGACGATTCTCCTTCTGTTACATTATTTTTACCGACAAATCGACAAAAAGTGTTGTTTTTTTATCTTTTTAGAAAAAACTGCTTGTTGATTTTCAAACACTGTGTTGTTAAAATGATACAGTATGCGAAAAAGAATGTCAAGATATGAGGAGAACAATTAATGGCTAATACATACACCGAAAAGAGATTTTCAAACTACAGAGAAATTGTAAATTTTGCAGCAGCAACATATCCTGAAAACAAGGCTTTTACAATAAAGCTTAAGGAAGGCGAATACCGCACGGTTTATTATAAGGAGCTCAAGGACCTTTACTACCGCCTTTGCACACATATGATTGAAAAGGGTCTTATGGGCAAGCGTATTGCGGTTGTAGGTCACAACTGCTTCGAGTGGGCAATCTCCTACCTTGCTGCGGCTACTGTCGGCTGTGTTGTACCGATTGACAAGGAGCTTCAGGCAGCAGACGTTAATGACTTCCTTAACGCCGCCGATTGTGAGGCAGTATTTACCGAGGCAAAGCGTAACAAGGAGCTTAAGGAAATTGCCAACAGAGAAATGTACCACGTTGACTTCGAAGACGTTGACAGCATTATCAAGGCTTCTTCAATTGACGCAAAGACAATCGACGCCATTACATACGAAAAGGACCAGATGAGCATTCTTATCTTCACATCCGGCACAACAGGCAACTCCAAAGGTGTCTGCCTTTCACAGTACAACATCTGCTCCAACATTCACTCTACCAGCCGTATGTTCAGAGTAAACGAGGACGACACCACGCTTTCTATTCTTCCTCTTCACCACACTTATGAGTGTACACTCGACTTTGTACTTTTCCTTACAAGAGGCGCTCACATCTGCTACTGTGACGGTCTTACAAAGGTGCAGAAGAATATGGCTGAGTACAGCCCGAGCATTCTCGTTGTTGTTCCCGCACTGCTCAAGGTGCTCAGCAAGCGTATCAAGGCAAAGCTTGCAAAGGATGCACCCGGCAAATATAAGACGTATTTTGAAACAATGCCTATTGCCGATGCACTCCAGAAATGTCCCTGGCTTATCCGCAAAATCATCATTTCCAAGGTAAGACAGACTCTCGGCGGCAAGCTCCGTGTTTTCATTGTAGGCGCTGCTGAGCTTGACGTTTCACTTATCGACGATTTTGCAGCCTTCGGCATCCGCACACTCCAGGGCTACGGTCTTACAGAGTGCGCACCGCTTGTTGCAGGTAACGGCGACTTCCACTTCAACGCCGCTTCAACAGGTATTGCAATTCCCGACGTTCAGGTTAAGATTGACAACCCCAACGATGAGGGTGTCGGCGAAATCATAATCAAGGGCGAAAACGTTATGCTCGGCTACTTCAACGACCCCGATGCTACAGCAGAGGTTCTTAAAGACGGCTGGTTCCACACAGGTGACCTTGGTCTTATGGACGAAAACGGCGATATCTTCATCAAGGGCAGAATCAAGAACGTTATTGTTACCGAAAACGGCAAGAACATCTACCCCGAAGAGCTTGAAACAAGACTTTCACAGTGCCCCGAAATCGGCGAAGCACTTGTCTGCGCCGCAGAAGAGGACGGCGTAACAACCGTTAAGGCAAAGATTTTCCCGAATATGGAATACCTTAAGGAAAAGTTCGGCGACAAGAAGCTCAGCGATGAAGAAATCAAGTCAATTGTTCAGAACGCTATCAAGAGCGTTAACAGCAAAATCCCTAACTACAAACACATCAAGATGGTTGAAGTTCTTTCAAATGCACTTGAAAAAACAACAACACAGAAAATCAAGCGTTTCGGCAAAAACGTTAAGTAAAAAAACGGACACACAGTTTCTGTGTGTCCGATATTTTTTAATGCAAAGTTCAAAATGCTAAATGCAAAATTGCGGGAGGGCTTCGCCCTCACCCATTGATATATTCGGGTAAGGATGCATCGCCCGCATTTACTATTTATTATTTATTATTTCTTCTTTATTCTTTAAAATACCTAATTCTTCATAATTGATCTTCTTATCTTTAAAATAAAAAATCTTATCGTGCTCGCCGATTTCACGGATTACTCTGCACGGGTTGCCGTAGGCGACAACGTTTGCAGGTATATCCTTTGTAACAACGCTGCCTGCTCCGACAACGGTATTATCGCCGATTGTAACACCCGGCATAACGAGCACGCCTGCGCCAAGCCAGCAGTTTTTGCCGATATGTACGGGCATATTGTACTGGTAAGCCTTTGCGCGAAGCTCGGGGTTAATCGGGTGACCTGCCGTTGCAACAACAACGTTCGGCGCAAACATTGTATTATCGCCAACAAAAATATCAGTATCGTCAACAAGTGTAAGCCCGAAATTGGCATAGACAGCATTTCCGAAATGGACATGCTTTCCCGCCCAGTTTGCGTGCAGAGGCGGCTCAATATAGCAGTCCTCCCCTATTTCGGCAAACATCTCCTTGAGAAGCTCGGCTCTTTTGTCAAGCTGAGTCGGACGGGTCATATTGAAATCGTATAATTTATCAAGGCAGGCAAGTTGCTCTGTCATTATTTCATCACCACTAGGGTAATAAATATCACCGCTGTGCATTTTTTCTTTGTCTGTCATATTCTCAACTCCTTAACTCATATCTTTTTTATTATAAAGTTTTATAGTATAAAGGTCAAATATTTTGTTGTAAAATCATTATTGATATTGTATAATTATTTCATCACGATAAAAAGGACTGATTAACTATGTTCGATTATCCCAAATATGACAGTAACGGTGTTAAGACGCTATGCGAAATAGGCGGACTTAACAAGGAAATGAATATGACAATACGTGTCAAGAAATTTGCCGCAGGCGAAAGCTTTACGGTTGAGAGCGACACGCTTGAAACAGCATGCCTTATTCTTTACGGTAACGCCGACATAAGCTGGCAGGGCAGAACGGAAAATATGCAGCGTGAAACACCGTTTGCAAAAACACCCTACTGTCTGCACGTACCCAAAGGAATTAAAATTGAAATCACCGCAAAGGCTGAAAGCGAAATTCTGATTCAGCAGACTGACAATGAAAACGAATTTGAGCCCGTTTTCTACACACCCGATATGATTCTTTACCAGGAATTCGGTAAGGGTCAGTGGGGAGGCACAGGACACAGAATTGTTTCCACCGTTTTCGATTATGACAATGCCCCCTATTCAAATATGGTACTTGGCGAGGTATTCAACCAGCCCGGCAAGTGGTCAAGCTATCCTCCGCACCACCACCCCCAGCCCGAGGTTTACTACTACCAGTTTGATAAGCCGCAGGGCTTCGGCGCCTGCTTTATCGGCGACAACTGCTTCAAGAGCACGCAGGGCTCTGCCTGCTTTATTACAGACGGCTACGACCACCAGCAGGTTGTTGCGCCCGGCTACGAAATGTGCTACATCTGGATGATTCGCCACATTGACGGAGACCCGTGGTATAAAACCACACGTTTTTATGCAAAGGAACACGAATGGTTATCAAAGGTAAACTGAGGTGTGATTATGCAGAATAAAGATATTCATATCCGTGACCCTTTTGTTGTTGTAAAAAACGGCACGTATTATATGTATGGCACACGCGGCAAGAATTTCGGCCAGCAGACGGGCGGCGTGGACGTTTACAAGGGTACAGACCTTGAAAACTGGGAAGGTCCGATTCAGGTTTTCGATTCCGAAAAATTCGGGCACAACAAGCAAGCCAACTGGGCACCCGAGGTGCACGAATACAAGGGCAGATACTATATGTTTGCCACGTTCTTAAAGGAAAACGACCTGCGAGGCACATACATTCTCGTTTCAGATTCGCTCGAGGGCGAATTCGTACCGCTTACCGGTAAGGCTATTACCCCCTACGAATGGGAGTGTCTTGACGGCACGTTTTACGTTGAGGACGGTGTCCCCTACTGCATATTCTGCCACGAGCACACACAGATTTACGACGGCACGGTTGAATTTATCCGCCTTTCCGACGACCTTACTGAAGCAGTAACAGAGCCGAAAACACTCTTTAAAGGCAGCTCGTTTACAAAAAAGCAGGCAACCCCGGACGACCACAACGTTACCGACGGTCCGTTTCTTTTCAAGAAGGAAAACGGTAAGCTGATTATGATATGGTCAACATGCTTTAACGGCTACCTGCAATGTGTTGCACAATCCGACAACGGCAGAATTGACGGCAACTGGACACATCTGCCCACAATGTTTGACGATGACGGCGGCCACGGTATGATATTCAAGGGGCTTGACGGCGAGCTTTATTTAACGCTCCACTGCCCCAACAACCAGCCCGACGAAAGACCTGCATTTTTCAAAATTGAGGAAACCGAAGAGTCTGTTAAAATTAAAGGTTAAGAAAAAAGTCCGACACAAAGTCGGACTTTTTTATATCTTTTTTTACTTTTTCTCGCCTTTCTTTTCGTAGCCGAAGGTAGAAGCGAAAAGGTCAATTTTGAAGGCTTTGATTACACCGCTGAAAAGTCTTGATCCCTGGACAGGCATAAGTCTGTTGAAGAGACCCATTGCGTTACCGTCGAAGCCGACAACAATGTAGGACTTCTTTTTGAGGATGCCCTTGAGAATTTTGTTAACAGCCTTGTGGCAGGGAGTTGAAACCATATTGATAAGGTCCATACCGTTGGTCTCGCCCTGATTTCTGAAAATATCTGTCTTTGTAAAGCCGGGGCAGACAAGACCTATGTAAGCTTCGCCGCGAAGCTCTTCTCTCATAGCCTCGGTCAGACCCTTAACGGCTGCCTTACTTGCGGAGTACATTGAAGTTCCGCCAAGAGCCATAAGAGCCGCCGAAGAAGCAACGTTAATAATTGCAGGTGTTTCACTCTTCATAAGGAGAGGAAGCATAATTTTTGAAGAATATGCTGCCGAATAGAAGTCGATGTTGATGGACTCGTCAATTTCCTCTTTTGTATAGTTCATAAGTCTGTCAAAACGGGGAAGAACACCGGCGTTGTTGATAAGCACGTCGGGCTGGATATTGTTTTCAACAAGCCAGTCGTGGAAGCTCTGCCAGTTGTCATAGCTTGAAACGTCGAAAAGCTTGTAGGAGAACAGCTTTGCATAATCGCCAAGCTCTTCAACAAACTTAACCATTTTATTTTCGCTTCTCGCTACACCGATTACTTTGCAGTTATGCTCCTTCATAAGTCTTTCGGCAAGCATTTTACCAATACCGCTTGATGCACCTGTAAGGATTACGGTTTTATTATCAATCCACTTTGACATAATACGCACCTCAAATTTAACATTATATTATTAAAGATTATAACACAGATACTTCCTTTTTTCAACTGTTTAAAAGAATTATCGTCATATACAAAAACCGCCCTGCTTAATAAGCAAGGCGGTTTCTATTTAGCTTAGGAGAGTCAGATTAGCCTTCCTGTGCTGCACCTACGGGGCAGGAACCTGCACAAGCGCCGCAATCGATGCAGGTATCAGCGTCGATAACGTACTTGCCGTCGCCCTCAGCAATTGCACCTACGGGGCAATCTGCTGCACATGCACCGCAAGCGATGCAATCGTCAGTAATAACGTATGCCATGGTTTGTATCCTCCTCTTTGAAATTTATTAATTTGATTTTATCACACTTCTGAAAAAATGCAAGTGTTAATTTATTGCATTATTCAGCAGGAGCGTAAAGATCCTTAAGTCTGAGAAGGTGATCGTATCTGTCGAGAGATGCCTTTTCAGCCTGTGCGAAGAGCTCTTCAGCACGCTCGGGGAATGCACGAGTGAGTGAGGAGTAACGAGCTTCGTTGAGAAGGAAGTCTCTGTAGCTGCCTGTTGCAGGCTTGGAATCGATTGAGAAGGGATTCTTGCCTTCTGCCTTGAGAGCGGGGTTGTAGCGGAACATATTCCAGTAGCCGCAGTCAACAGCCTTCTTCATCTCAGCCTGGCAGTTAACCATACCGCCCTTGATGGAGTGCATCTCACAGGGAGCGTATGCGATGATGATTGACGGACCCGGATATGCTTCAGCCTCTGTGATAGCCTTGATTGTCTGGTTCATGTCAGCACCCATAGCAATCTGAGCAACGTAAACGTAGCCGTAGCTCATTGCGATTTCGGAAAGGCTCTTCTTTGCGATAGCCTTACCTGCTGCTGCGAACTGAGCAACCTGACCGATCTGAGAAGCCTTGGAAGCCTGACCG
>JAZOMP010000160.1:0-6959 GCA_045654045.1 Acutalibacteraceae bacterium | reverse complement strand
GGGATGATTATGCAGCACTTCGTGCAGGCGAACTCTTCAAGACAGTTTATGACAACCTTTTAATTGAAGCAGGTGCGGCAGAAGATGAAGTAACAGAAGGCGGCGAGGATGCAGGCGCAGAAATCGCCCCGATTAAAACCGTTAAGGGTTACGTAACGGTTACTCCCGCAGGCGGCTTTATCTATGGCGAAGCACAGTCGGGTAACAAATCACTTACCTTCACTAACACTTCTCTCGGTGCAAATGCCGCTGTTTACGTTTATGACGAGCAGAGCATGGAATACGAAGTTCAGAAAAAACAGTTCGGCTATGCATACCCCAATAAGGAATACACATCGGTAACAATCGGTGCAAATACTTACGAATCAATCGAATCCAATACAGGTGTTACATACCTTGTTGCAAAAACTTCAACTGGTAACGCAATGTACGTTATGGTATGGAGTTGCTCCGTTGAGGATGCAAAGCCCCTTATTGAAACAATTGTAATCGGTTAAAATTCATTTTAAGGGCCGTCTTTATGACGGCTCTTTTTTGTCAGAAAATGCACTAAAGTACGATGAAAACCCGGAATTTTATGATATAATGGTATTTATTAGAATCTGCAATGAGGGTGATGTTATGAGAAATTTCAGCAATGTAAAATTTAAATGGACCTTCCGTGATTATCAGCAGGCTGTGTTGGATAATTCGAAGAATCATCTGAAGGATAAGCGTATTCATATCGTTGCCGCACCGGGCAGCGGTAAAACCATTCTCGGTCTTGAGCTTGTCCGCAGACAGAATGCGCCTGCGCTCGTTATGTCACCGTCGGTTACAATCCGTCAGCAGTGGGGCGAAAGATTTATTGAAGCATATCTTCCTGAAACAGAAAATCCTGATGAATATATTTCTTATTCGCTTACAAATCCGAAGCTGATAACATCAATAACATATCAGGCACTTCACGCTGCTTTTACAAAATCCGTAATGAAAGCCGAAGCGGATGAAGATGAATTTGCAACCGAAGAAACACAGGATTTCAGTAATTTTGATATTTTTGCCGAAATAAAAAAGGCGGGGATTAAAACAATCTGCCTTGACGAAGCACATCACCTCAAAAGCGAATGGCAGAAGGCTCTCGAAAAGTTCGTTGAAATGCTCGGCGACGGTGTTACAATCATTGCTCTCACCGCAACTCCGCCCTATGACAGCGCACCTGCCGAATGGAAAAGATATCAGACCCTCTGCGGGGATATTGACGAAGAAATTTTCGTTCCTCAGCTTGTTATGCAAAAAACTCTCTGCCCCCATCAGGACTATATTTATTTCAGCTATCCGACAGCAGAAGAATCACAGATTCTTGCAAATTACAAGGCAAAAGCATCCGCTGTAACCGGTGAAATAATCAGAAGCGGCCTGCTCGCAAAGGCTTTGCAGGTTTCAAATGCGGCAGGTAACGAAGAGATTCTTTACGATAACCTTGCAGGCTTCAAATCCCTTGTCTGCGTTGCAAAACAAGGAAATGCCAATATCTTAAAAAGTTTTGAAGAAAAGGTTTTTGAAGGCAGAAAGCCGACTGTTTATTCAATAGCCGAAGCCGAAAAAGCATTTCAGTTTATCATTGATAAGCCCGATGTGTTCACCGAAGAAATAAGTGAAGAATTAAAAGCAATTCTTTCTAAAGAAGCTCTTATCGAAAAGAGAAAGGTACGCCTTGCATCAAGCGATAAAATCAATAAAATGCTCGTTTCCTCAACGGGTAAACTCGGAAGCATAAATAAAATCGTTGCAAGCGAATACAAAAATCTCGGTGACTCTCTGCGTATGCTCATTCTCACCGACTACATCAAAAAGGATATGCTTAAGCTCGTCGGTACGGACGAAGAAATACACGCTCTCGGTACAGTACCCGTCTTTGAATCAATCCGCAGAACTAACCCTGATGCAAAGGTTGCTGTGCTTTCAGGTACACTTGTAATTCTGCCCGATTCAGCTGTTGAAACTGCGCAGGAAATCGCATATAACGAAGGTGTACCTTGCAGAATTAAGAAGCTTGAAAATACAAACCACACCGAAATTGTTTTCGGCGGTTCAAATAAAAATAAAGTAAGTATAATAACAAAAGCGTTTCAGCTTGGTGTTATTAATGTCCTTATCGGCACAAAATCCCTTCTCGGCGAGGGCTGGGATTCACCTAATATCAACTCGCTTATTCTCGCAAGCTTTGTCGGAAGCTTTATGCTTTCAAACCAGATGCGAGGCAGAGCAATACGAATTGATAAAAAGAATCCCGAAAAGGTGTCGAATATCTGGCATCTTGTGACCGTTGAACCTGATTCAAAAGATGAGATTATCAGTGATGATTTCGAAACTATGAAACGACGTTTTGCCTGCTTTCAGGCACCTGCATATAACAGCGACGTTATTGAAAGCGGTACAGACAGAATAGATATTCTCAAAGCCCCCTTTGATGAACAGGGACTTGAAAATATAAATAATAAGATGCTCTCGCTCGCATCGTCAAGAAACGTTATGTCAGGCAGATGGAACGCCTCTGTGAAGGGTAAAGCAAGACCCGAAATTGCCGATGTCAGCGAAATTCCTGCCGAAGTACAGCCGGCAAAGGCAGTTCACAAAAACAAGATTTATGCAATTGTTCTAGCTGTTGTGTTTGTGCTTGCAATAATAATAATTGCTACGTCGGGATTTTTGGGCGGTCTGCTCGGATTCATTATTGCGGCTGTTGCAGCTGTTTTCCTTATCAAGTCAGCATCAACCGTAATGAAGAATTCATCGCCCGAAAAGACGGTTTCAAATATTTCCGGGGCAGTTCTACGTACGCTCAAAGAAATCGGTGAAATAGAAAGCAGAGGAGCAACTGTTTGTGTTAAAAAGTCCGAAAAACACAATACAATAAATTGCTCGCTTGAAAAAGCAACAGTGCGGGAAAAGAATGTTTTTGCCAAGGCAATATCCGAGCTTCTTTCTCCGATTGATGACCCGCGATATGTTTTAATCGGCACAAAGGGTATATCAAAGCTCCAGACAACAAATTATATTCAGAGCTATGCCTGCCCGTCGGTTATTGCAGTTAATAAAGAAACTGCGGGAATTCTAGCCCGAAATCTTAAATCCGCAGGCGGCAGGTTTGAACTTGTTTTCACAAGAAGTGAACAGGGGAGAAAAGAGCTTTTCAAATGCCGTAAGTATTCCTATATCAATGCAAACAGCAGAGTTGTAAAAACTAAGAAAATTGTAAAATAATTTTATCAGAGTTGAAGCACCAAGGTTTACAGCCTTGGTGCTTCGTTATCTATCGTCAATTATGTTGTTTTATTCGGACTAACTTATTTTACAAAATAAACCTGAAAGCATAAATTATAATGTTCAAAATATTATTGAAAACAAATCTTATAAATGTGAAAACATAGGGGAATTCAAAATCCCAATCATCTAATGTATCGAGTGAACCAATCAGGGATGAATCATAAGTGATTTCGGGATTTTTAAACGCTTTAGTTTCCATTTTCATTATGCAGAGATTTTTACAGGCTTCACGCAGTGCATTTCCGAAGCCGATGGGGTCTTTTGCATAGGCGATTTTGACGGCAGCCTTATGCTGAAGTGCTTGCAATGACCACATACCTGTCAGAATTGTGTCGTTGCCATTATATACCGCAAGAACAGGACTCATATATCCGCTGCCCGTAAAGTTAGATGAGTAGTCTGAAACAACAAAGCCCTCGAAGCCCCATTCCTCACGAAGCAAATCCTTAAGGAGTGCTGAACTTGAGCCGCACCATTTTGTGCCGATTCGGTTATATGCTGACATGATACCCTTGGGTTGTGCTTCCTTCAGTGGAATTTCAAATGCTTTGAGATAGATTTCTCGCATTGCCTGCTCGTCACACCAAGTAAAAATACCGTTTCTGTGTGATTCCTGATCATTAAGAGCGAAATGCTTTATAGTTGTTACAAGACTTTCGGAATTTGCTCCCTTTATTATTTCAGCTGCCATAATGCCTGAGATAATCGGGTCTTCCGAGAAATATTCAAAGTTTCTGCCGCCTCTGGGGTTGCGGTGAATATTTGCACCCGGTGCATACCATGTGTCCGTTCCCATATCTGCCGCTTCCTTGCCGGCGCCCTTACCCATTTCATAGGCGAGGTCTGTATTCCACGTACAAGCTATAGCTGTTGCACAGGGGTAAGCTGTACCGCTGGCTGTATAAACAAGACCGTTTCTGCCTTTGACGCTTGAAGGCCCGTCATTATCCATTGTGTGAGGTATGCCGAGTCTTTCAACACCGTGTGTTTCGTAACCGCCGTTGATGACAAGCATTGTCATTTCCTCAAGGGTCAGCTGGTCGAGGAAAGCATCCCAAAGACTGTCATCCTTTGCAACATCCTGCAGGGTGATAGTCTTATCGTATTTTACCCCCATTTTCGGGGCTTCGCCTTCGGTTGTCGGCTCGGGAACTTTGTCAACGTCGATAACGTAATCGTCTTTATTGAGCTCACGAAGGGTGGGGTATGTGTCTGTGACATTTGCTCTTGACATTATTTCATAGCCGCTGTAAACATCGTCAAACAGGTTTTCAATTTCTGTTCCCGTAACGGGATCGTTCTTGATTATCTTTGTTTCGTATATTTCGTAATCATAAGAAGCGATGTGGTTTCTTACGTCATTAGCGACAATGATTTTGTACGTGCCTTTTTCAAGCACCCAGGCTTCGTTTACCTTGTAATCGTAGGAAGCCATATCGTCGGTCTTGAAAGTGATTGTCAGTGTTTCGCTGTCGCCGGGGGCGAGAAGCTCTGTTTTTGCAAAACCACCGAGGCAGATTGCACTCTTTTCAATACCGCCCTCTGTATAAGGTGGGCTGTAATAAAGCTGTACAACTTCCTTACCTGCCTTATCGCCCGTGTTTGTTACGTTAACCTTTACGGTTATTGTTTCGGAATTGAATTCGGTTGAAATAACTTCCTTTTCAAAGCTTGTGTAAGAAAGACCGTATCCGAAGGGGAAATGCACCTTGTCCTTTGCAAAGGTTTCAAAATAACGGTAACCTATGAAAATACCTTCATAGTATTCAACAAAATTCTTTCCGCCGTTATACTCATTACTGCCGAAACAGACACTTGACGGATGGTCGTCAATTTTATAAGATATTGTGTCGGTAAGTCTGCCCGATGGGGTTACCTTGCCGTTGAGCATCTGAGGTACGGCAGTCATACCGAATTCACCGGGAATCCAGATAATTGCTGCCGCCTTTATGCTTTCATACTCGTCAATCCAGCCCATTTCCATAACATTTCCGATGTTGAAAAGCACAACAACATTCTCAAATGCGGCTGTTACCTTTTCAACCATTGCGGTTTCGTCTGCGGAAAGGCTGAGTGTTTCAACAGTATGGTCTGTACCCTCGGCACTGGTACGGCTGATTACAATAATTGCCGTATCGGAAAAAGAAACTGCATTTTCGAACAGCTTATCCGTCAGGTGCTTGGGGTCCAATTCTTCAAGTGTGTTTTTTGCAAGAAGCACCTGAAGAAGATTATTAATAACGGTATTATCTGTTTTTGGAAGTTCGTTGGAAAGGCAGTGCTTTTCGTAAAGCGCACGAAGCTCTACGTTGTACTCAATTCCCTCTGCTTCAAAAGCCTCATAAAGCGTTACGGGGTCATCGGTGGTGATTGCGCCTGAGCCAGCACCGCCGAAAAACGGGCAAACAGAGCCTGCGCCGAATATGTTTACTTTTTTATTATCAAGGGGAAGAAAATTGTCTTCATTCTTAAGAAGGACTATGCTTTCACTTTCAATCTCAACCGCTGTCTGACGGGTTTCGGCAATTATTGAGGGGTTAACATCGCCGCTTGTTGCAACAGCGGTAACGGTAGCAATAAGTGAAAAAATAAGTAATAATGAAACGACTTTTATGAATTTTGTTTTCATATGTACACCTCACATATTATTTCTTTATATGAATTATATTATATTACTTGCAACATTTCAAGAAAATTTTCATTTAATAATTAATCATAACGTTAAAATATAATTTTTTAATAAGACAACATTTTAACCAAATCTGTATACGGCATTTAGTGAATGAGAAACAGAAGGGGAGAGTTGAGTTGTAATAATATTTACTTGTGTGTAGGTGTGTGATATAATCAGTATGACAAATAAGAATTTGTACGAAAGGATAAAAATCATGTTTAAAAAAAGTATGGTTTTTTTACTCGTTTTAGCTATGTTGGTCTCTTTGTCTTCAGTCGCATATGCCGAAGAAAGTGTTCCCGAAAAGGAAGGCTATGTGCTTGATTTCAGCACAGAATTTAATGACGGCAAATTAAATACAGAGTATTGGTTACCGCAATATTTACCTCACTGCACTGCAAACACAGAAGGCTCATCTGCAAGATATAAAATCGAGAACGGTTGTCTGAATCTGTATATCACAAAGGATTCGCCTGATTATTTCGGCGGTCAGCCCGGTTCGGAAGACCCGGATAACCTTTTATGGATAGCCAACGGTATCCAGACTTGGGAAAAGAATCACCTTCATCCGGGCGGTGCTCAGCAGATGGAAGTTGAGCCTTTTGAAGGATATGCCACACAGTATGGCTACTTTGAGATACGAATGAAAATGCCTGACACAGGTGGCGGCGGATACGCATCATGGTGGCTTATAGGCACTCAGGATGATGCTGATTCCGACGGAACAGATTCTGTTCAGAACGGTGAAATAGATGTGTTGGAAACCTTTTTTAAGTCACCCGGAGTATTTGAACCCAAAGTTCACGCTTGGCATGACCCTGATCTCGGCGAATGGGCAAGCAAGGTTGAGTTGGACGGCGAACCGACGGATTATATGAACGAATTCCACACCTATGCAATGGACTGGAGACCTGAAGGGATAACGTTTTATGTTGACGGAAAAGAAGTGGCGCAGACGATGGAATCACCGCAATAC
>JAZOMP010000159.1:0-12960 GCA_045654045.1 Acutalibacteraceae bacterium | reverse complement strand
AAAGTATTACGAAAACGCAGAGCAGCGTGAGTGGGTGCGTGAGCTTTACCACTTCCGCAAGAAGAACTGGGAGCGTTATATCGGCTGGTCTGCCGCATGGGCAATCTGCCTTGCAGGTACTCTCCACGAGCCCGATACAGCAAGTGAAATTATAGCAAATATGCTCACTTACTCCGTATTCTCCAACCTTTTCGATACTCATCCGCCCTACCTTTTCCAGATTGACGGCAACTTCGGCTTTACCGCAGGCGTAAACGCTCTGCTCGTTTACAGCGAAAACGGTAAGAATGAGCTTCTGCCCGCACTTCCCGCTGCATGGGAAAACGGCGAAGTCAAGAATATGCTCATCAACGGTGCACAGATTTCCTTCAAGTGGAAAAACGGCAAGGTAGTCTCCGTATCTGCCGATAAGCCCGTAATTCTTATGAACCTCAACCTTGCAGAAAACTGTAAGATAGGTAAGAACATAACGGTAGAATAAAATGTTTCAAACGCCTGCGGCTTACCGTGGGCGTTTTGTTTTTACAAACTGTAATTTGCAATAACTGCAAAAAACTAACGAACTTTTTTCATTTATTGCCGTTGTGCTGTCGAAAAAACTGTGATATTATAAAAGCCAAAGAAAAGGAGTTGTAAAAACAATGAAAAAGCTAAAGGTTCTTCCGTACATAATCGGTGTGCTTGTTACGGCGGTTGTTACTGCTTTGTGCCTGTATTTCCTGTGTCCTGCTATCAACGTGCAGAACCCTGTTATCTGGCTGCTTGTTTCCGTTATATTGCTTGTGTTTATTTCTACCGTGCGCCTTGTAAAGGGATATAAGGATTTCGGATGGGTTACGGTTACGGAAAAAATCGGCTCGAAGGGACGCACCAAGAAACACATGAAATTTAATTTCAAGATAGCGTATTATATTGCGCCTCTTGCGGTTGTAGTACTCACTGCAGTTATTGCCTTTGCCGGTAGTACGGTAATGAACGCAACATCCTACGCTGAAATATTAAAGGTCAGCGATGCGGACTTTTCGGAAGACCTTGCAGAATCCGTCGGCACGGATTCAATTGCGCTTATGGATACCGCTTCTGCACAGATGCTGGGCGACCGTGAAATAGGTGCTTTGTCCGATGTTGTAAGCCAGTTTGATGTTTCTTATGATTATACGCAGATTGATTATAACGGCAAGCCGGTAAAGGTTGCCGCACTTGAATATGCAGACTTTTTCAAGTGGATGAACAATAAGGAAAACGGTGTTGAAGGCTATGTTACCGTTGACCCTGTTTCAATGTCTGCTACGTTTGAAAAAACTGAGGGTATGAAATACGTTCCCTCTGCTTGTTTTTCAGAGGATGCTTACCGCCATATCCGTAAGGCATATCCCACGCTTTTAATCGAAAATCTGCATTTCGAGGTTGATGAAAGCGGCAAACCGTATTATGTTGCAACCGTTGTGGAAAATACGGTTATGCTCTTTGGCGGCAAGAGCGTAACGGGCTGTATCGTGCTTGACCCCGTAAGCGGTGAAACCGTAAAGTATGACGCGGAAAGCATACCGAGGTGGGTTGACGTTGTCTTTTACGGCGACCTTATCTGTGAGCAGTACAACTGGTACGGCACGTTGCAGAACGGCTATCTCAACAGCCTCTTTGCCAAAAAGGACTGTAAGCAGGTAACTACTTATTATTCATCTGACGAAGAAAGCACAGATGAAACTCCTGTTTCCGATTACGGATATGTTGCCAAGGACGGCGATATATGGATTTATACGGGTGTAACCTCCGTCAATGGCGACAGCTCAAATATCGGCTTCCTTCTTGCTAACGAAAGAACCGGTGAAAGCCGTTACTATTCTGTTGCCGGTGCTGACGAAAAATCCGCTATGTCCGCCGCAGAAGGTGAGGTGCAGGAAAAGGGCTATCAGGCTTCTTTTCCGTCACTTATAAATATTGACGGACATCCGACCTATATTATGGTGCTTAAGGATTCGGGCGGTCTTGTAAAGCTCTATGCCGCAGTAAACGTTGAGCAGTACAATATCGTAACCACAGCCGCAACGCAGTCGGAGTGCATCGAAAAATACAAAGCAGCACTCGGAATTGAAACCGATGTAAGTTCAGCCGAAACCGCAGAAACGAAAATTACCGTTGCCGATGTAAAGTATATTGATATAAACGGCAATACCTATATTTATCTTATTGACACAGACAATAATATTTTCAGAGCAAAAGCGGCTGAAAATGAAAATATGCTTCTTATAAAAGCGGGGGATAGCGTAACGCTTACCCATTCGGGCAAGGAAATAGTTAACTGTACCGAAAATTAAAAATTAAGGATGATGAGTGTGAAAATAATCGGCAGCGATTACGACGGAACCTTAAACCACAACGGAATTGATGAGAAAAAGAAACAGCAGCTTGCTCTCTGGCGCAGTAAGGGCAATATCTTTGCACTTATCAGCGGCAGATTCCGTGACGATCTGACAGATCTTTATGCCGAGCAGCAGTTTCCCTGCGATTTTCTGATTGCCGACAACGGCTCGGTAATTATGAAAACAGACGGCACACTTGTTTCGCATATACAGTGTGACGGCTCTCTTGCTGTGCCCTTAATCAAGGCTTTGCACGGTTGGGGCTGTCGCTGGGCAAAAGTTGATACCGATTTTGCCTGTAAGGTTTACGCCAAAGAAAGCGACTGTGAGAATGAGGGCGATTTCACTCTTGAAACAATGCCCGAGGTGCCGTATTTCTACCAGATAAGCACAGCCTTGCCTGACCTTGAAGCTTCAGAAAGGGTGACGAGACTTATCGCTGAGCATTTCGGAGATAAGCTAAATCCCCTGATGAACGGCACTTGTCTGGACATAGTCAGAGCAGATATGAACAAGGCGCAGGGTCTTCGTATTCTTGCCGATTACCTTGGTGCGGATTATTCGGATATAATTGCAGTTGGCGACAACATCAACGATGCCGATATGATAAGGGAATTCAGGTCCTACGCTATGGCAAACGGTGTTGACCAAATAAAAGCCCTTGCCGATTTTATTACTCCCGGTGTCGGTGAGCTGATAGAAAAAGAGCTTGCAGAAAATTGAATATTTTCCCCGATAAACAAAGGACAGAGAACTGTAAAATCCTCTGTCCTTTTACTATTGCTTTTATCTGTAATTTACGTTTGCAAATTCGTCCTGCTCAAACATCAGCCAACTGTGTTTTGCTGAATTAAAGCCCTTGAAATTTACGTTTTCAACCGTAACGTTTACCGTGTTGGTTTCGTTTGCTGCGGAGAATTTGGATTTCATTGCCGCGTTGTAAGTGATGTTTCTGAAAACAACGTTATCTGCGGTGAAGTTGTAAATCGGTACGGTGTCCATATCTCCGATTTCTTCTGTGAATATTATGCAGGCCATGGCTCTGCCGTCGTCACGGAAAATTTCGATGTTGTCAAATACGACCCCGTCAATACTGCCATCCGCTAGCTCAACAATAACGGCAAGCGATGCTATTCTTTCGTTGTTCCACGTTGCGTCGCGGCAGATTACTGCACTGTCTTTGAAGGTGATATTGCGTATAGCTCTGTTGACCTCGCCGTGTATACCGTAGCACCTTGCCTTTCCGCCCCAGGCAACACAGTCCGTAAAGGTAATGTTTTCGCTTGCGGAGGGCTCTGAAGCGCCGAGGGTCTTAACGTCGAAAAGGTCGTCTCCGCTTCGGGCGAAGCAGCGTTCAATAAGACCGCCCTGCGTGTTGCAGATTGCAAAAGCGTCGGAGTTCTGTCTGTAGCCGAAAATGTCAACGTCTTTGATGCTGACGTTCTGACAGTGGTAGGTAATAAACGACCATTCGGGTGAGTTGACTATTTTTACTCCTCTTACTTCAACGTTGCTGCAGTCGGTGAAAACAAGTCCTCTGCGCTCTCTGCGGTCAAGGTGAGAAAGGTCGAGCACACCTCTGCCGACGAATTTTACATTGTCGCACCTGTTGAAGTTTACAAACGGATACCTTGTAAGACCAATACTGTTGTGAGCAAGTGCATCGGGCTCGGAGTAGAGCGTTTCATCCTCTTCGCTCATAATGTCATACAAGTGCTGTGCAAGCACGTAAGCACCCTGCCTCAGGTAAACTACCGTGTTGTTCTGCATATAGAAGTCGGCGTAGGGAATCTCGAGCAGACCGCTGTCAACAACAATTACGTTGTCTTTACCATATTGTTCCTGATAAGCCTTGATTTCGGCTTCCTCGTCAACTCTTTCTCTTACAAACAGCGTGTAAGCACATTCCTGCGAAGCGTTGTTGAAAAGGAAGGTGTAAATGCCGAAGCCGTCAATGCTTGCTGTCATAACACCGCCTGAGCAGCTTGCCTTAACGCCAAGCTTTTCGGGCAGGCAGATGGCGTTTTTAATGCGGAAATCCTTTGAGGTAAGCTCAACGTTGAACGAAAATTCTTCGTCCTCGTCAAGATATATTTCCGAAAACGAATGTAATTCACCGTACTGTGTTTCGCCGAGGAAAACCGTCGCCGCATAAACGGGAATATCCTTTTCACCGATTTTTGCCGTATAGTAGGGCGAAACAACAATTCCGTTTACGTCCTCGTGTCCCTGGCTGCCTACGTAAAGCTCATGGTCGGCATCGGCTCTGGAGCGGAGCTCCTCCTCTGTAATACCCCATTCCTCAAGCGTTTTTACCGCCTCCTTGGGGTATTCGAGTGCATCGAAATCCAATCCGTTGGTTGGCGGTGTAATAACAGCGGGTGAGAAAACCGAGGAAAAGCTTATCGACAAAGTAATAAAGCATCTGAATAAAAATCTGAACAAATGAACCATATTTTTTACCTCCGTATGAACTGTATTGTAGCAGTTGTTTTGAATAAAATCAATATTTAATGTCTTTTCAAAACAACGCTAATATGATAAGATTATTTGCAGAGGTGATTTTTTATGGCAAAAAACAATAACCCCAAAACAAAAATTGATTATAACAATATGGACGGCTTCAACAGCTATCCGTCAGATCTTATGAAGGAATATGTTCAGTCGTTTGAAGAGGGTCTTGACGTTGAAAAGTATAAGTCTCTTTTTGAGTCTGTTTCAAAGCTCGATAACAGCGAATATAAAACAAGAATGTCCGACGTGCTTTTTGATATTGTGCTCAACGCCGATATGCGAAAGGACTATAAATATAACGAGCCCAATGATCTTGACGAAATAAAAGCTCTGTGTAAGCCGCGCAGCTTTGAGTCAGTTAAGCCTGATGAGGATACCCTGCGTAAAAAGCTTCTCGGTGCGTGGACAGGCAGAGCATGTGGCTGTCTGCTGGGTAAACCGGTTGAGGGTATCCGAAGTAATGAGCTTATTCCCTTGCTTAAAGAAACAGGCAATTATCCTATGCACAGGTATATATTAAGCACCGATATCACAAACGAGGTCTGCTCACATTACAAGTTCTGGCTTCGTAACAAGTGCTATGCCGATACGGTGGACGGTATGCCCGTTGACGATGACACAAACTACGTCGTTATGGCTCAGAAGCTTATTGAAGAATTCGACAGGGATTTCGAGTCTGAGGACGTAGTTTCAATGTGGCTTAAAAGCCAGTCTGTCCAATCTTACTTTACCGCTGAAAGAACGGCTTATATCAATTTTATCAACTGTATTATGCCACCCTCGTCTGCGATGTATAAAAACGTTTCCCGTGAATGGATAGGCGCACAGATTAGAGGCGACTACTTCGGCTATATCAACCCCGGCAAGCCCGAGGAAGCGGCTGGAATGGCTTTCAGAGATGCAAGAATATCCCACACCAAAAATGGAATCTACGGCGAAATGTTTGCTTCCGCTATGATAGCCTGTGCCGCTGTAACAGATAATATTGAGGATATAATCTACGGCGGACTTTCGCAGATTCCGCATACCTCACGCCTTTACGAGGCGGTAACGAGTATTATAGACGGCTATAAAAACGGCGTTACCGTTGACGAATGCTTTAGCGTTATTCACAGGGCTTATGATGAACACACCGACCACGGTTGGTGTCACACAATTTCAAACGCAATGATAGTTACTGCCGCTCTTCTTTACGGCGGTGGAGATTTCGGCAAATCAATCTGTATTGCTGTCGGTATGGCTTTTGATACGGACTGCAACGGTGCTACGGTAGGCTCGGTTCTCGGTATGCGTAACACAATAGACGGTATTGACGAATACTGGAAAAAGCCCGTTAACGGTAAAATCCATACCTCGCTTTTCGGCGCGGAAACGGTGGATATCGAAAAGGCTGTCGAATTAACAATGGAACATATCTAAATCTACTTGTATTATTTTGTTTAGTATGTTATAATTACAAAATCAACTTAATGGAGGTATATGCGGTGAATTCTTCTTTTCTTCACAAGCTCTTCGGTACAACTCCCGGTAAGGGTGTTCAGCCGAAAGAAGCAGTTGCGTACAGTATTGCCGGTTTCGGTCAGAACTTCATCTGTACAATTATCGGCTCGTACATCACAGTATTTATGACAGACGCTCTTCTCTTCGGTGCGGACGGTGTTAAGGTCGGTCACATAAGCGGTGCGGTAGCCGTTGCTATCCTTATGCTTGCTGCCCGTGTTTTCGACGCTTTCAACGACCCGATTATGGGCAGTGTTGTTGACAAAACCCGTACAAAGTGGGGCAAGTGCCGTCCTTATCTTAAGTGGATGGCTGTTCCTATTGCAATTTCAACAATTCTGTGCTTCCTTCCTGTTTTCAGTGCAGAAGCTGTTTATGACGGCTCCAAGACCACACAGACCTTTGTTACAATAGCAGTTCTCTACGTTGTCTGGTCTGTTCTTTACACTATTGCAGACGTTCCTTATTGGGGACTTTCAACCTGCCTTACAAACGACACAACCGTCCGTGGCAACATTCTTACGGTTGCCCGTATGTTCTGTACCGTAGGTGCCGGTATTGTTACCGTTTTCGTTCCTATGATTACCGGTGCAGTAACGGCTAAGTTTAAGTACACGGCTGACGATATCAGCACCATTATGATTGACAAGGCAGAGGCTATTGCCAATATGGTGCTCAATCAGGGAATTACGGCTGAAGAAGCTGCCAACACCTTTGTCGGCACGGTTATGAAGGGTCAGGAAATTGCAAACGCAGATACCCTTAAAATCGTTTACTTTATCTGTGCTGTTGTTCTTGTTGTTTCTGCTGTTCCTATGTTCTTCTACGGCTTCAAGAACACTAAAGAGAGATTCACTTCAGACGATAATCCTCCCTCATTCGGTCACAACCTTAAGCTCCTCTTCAGAAACAAAGAGCTTCTTCTTATTGTTCTTTCCGGCGTTCTCGGCGGCGCAAGAATGGTTTACTCCTATACAGGCGGTCTCTACTTTGCGAAGTACATCCTTCAGAACGAAGGCCTTTACGGCATTATCACTCTGCTCGTTGTTCCCGGCGGTCTCGTTGCTTCTCTTCTTGTTCCGTGGATGTCCAAGAAGTTCACAAAGAAGTGGTCATATATTGTTGTACACCTCTTCGGCGGCGTAGTTATGGCTATAATGTATTTCGTCGGCTACGACGCACCGTGGAAGATTGCTATCTGTGCAGTCGGTCTAGTTCTCCTTGGTATTCCCCAGGGCGTCAACAATATTATCACCTACGCTATGATCGGTGATACCGTTGACTACCTCGAGTGGAAAACAGGCGAGAGAGGCGAGGGCATCTGCTTTGCAATGCAGACCCTTATCAACAAAATCGGTATGGCTGTCGGCGCATTCATCGGTGTTATGGCTCTTAGCATTGCACAGATCGATACCAAAACATACACCGTCGGCAATGCCGATGCACTCTGGAACGTTCTTATCCTTTCCGGTGTTATCAGTATGTTTGCCTGTGCAGTACCGATGTTCTTCTACACAATTACAGAAAAGCGTCAGCGTGAAATGGTTGCTGAAATCGAAGCGCGCAAAGCAAAGAAATAAGTTTGAATAAATATTTAATCAGGGTGAGGGCTAACCGTCACCCTGATTTTTTTTGAAAATGGAAAAATTACAACATAAAATTAAGGTAACAACACATTGACTCATTTGCACGTAAATGTTAAAATGCTTAAGGCTTTATATAATTATAATTAATTAAAGGTGGATTAAATGACAAAAGCGACAATTCCCTCTGTTAAAGAATTACTCGACGAGGGTGCAAAAAAATTCGGCTGTGCGACCTTTATCAAATATGTTGAAAACGGTCAGATAAAAGAGAAAAGCTTTATTAAAATACGTGACGACAGCGAATGTGTCTGCCGTATGATAAGACACGTTAATGACAAAAAAATCAATATAGCAGTTATAGGCAAAACGTCTTACGAATACCTCGTTTTTTGCTCGGGTGTGCTTTCGAGCGGTAACGTGTTTGTGCCGTTTTCGCCCGAGATATCGGTTGATGAAGCCGCAGAGCTTTTCGAAAGAGCCGATATAGAAATGCTTTTTTATGAGGAGGCCTTTTCCGAAAGAGCAGAACAGCTTTCCGGAATCTGTCCGGCTCTTAAAGCTGTCAGCTTCTCTCAGGCTGAAGAAATATATGAAAAGTATTCGGCAGATTCTGAATTTTCTTCGCTTTCCGAAATTGAAGAGGATAAGGAACAGTGTGCTATTATTATTTATACATCCGGAACAACCGGCGTTAAAAAGGGCGTTATGCTCTCAATGAACGCTCTTGTCGGTAATATTATGTACCGCGAATACTGCACAGATATTTTCAACGAAGGTGTTGTTGCGCTGTCTGTGCTGCCGATGTATCATACCTTCTGCTTCTCGGGCGACTATATCAAAAACCTTAAGGATGGTCTGCAGGTCTGCCTTAACGGCGAGTTCAAGGATATAGCAGAAAACCTCAGGCGCTTTCAGCCTAAGGTAATAAGAATTGTTCCTATGATTGCGCAGTCGCTTCTGGGTAAGATTAAAATTCTGCTCAGACGTAATCCTTCCCTTACCCCCAGACAGGCGGCTGAGGAGGTTTACGGCAAGAACATCAAGTGGCTCATTTCAGGCGGTGCATACCTTAACCCTGAGCTTGTTGAGGAATATGACAAATTGGGTATATTCCTGCGTCAGGGCTACGGAATGACCGAGGCAGGCTGCCGTGTTTCGGTGCCGGATGACGGTGTTGCCTTTGAATCCGTGGGCAGAATTATCGACCTGTGCGAGGTAAGAACGCAAAACGGCGAAATTCAGGTAAAAACGCCTACCGTTATGATGGGCTATTACAAAATGCCTGAGGAAACAAAAGAGATGTTTACCGAGGACGGCTGGCTTAAAACAGGCGATATCGGCTACGTTACCGAAGATAATCAGTTGTTCATTACGGGCCGCGTCAAGAACCTTATAATTCTCTCGAGCGGCGAAAACGTTTCGCCGGAAGCAATCGAAAGAAAATTCAGCTCGGTTGAACTTGTTGAAGAGGTTCTCGTCCACGGTGAAGGTAACAAGCTGGTAGCGGAGTTTTATCCTGATTTTGAATATGCTAAGGCTAACGGTATTGATAATATTGAGCAGGAATTAGAAAAAATTGTTGATTCGCTCAACGAAACAGCAAAAGCATCTCACCTTATTTCCGAAGTAAGGGTAAGAGATATCCCGTTTGAAAAAACAGGTCCGGGAAAAATTAAAAGATACGAAACAAAAATCTAAGGAGTTTCATTTGATATGAAAAAAGTAACAGGAGCAGTTTATGGACTTATTCCTCCGCAGGAAATGATTCAGTTTATGCTGAAGTACAGCTTTTTCCATAAGCAGGTTACTCAGATTCCCGAATCGATAATTGTTGAAAACAATATTGATTTTTCACTTATGGAAAAAGCGTTCAATATTGAAATAGAAAGAAACGACTGCCTCAGACTTCGCTTTTTCAAAGAAAAGGGCAAGATTAAGCAGTATTTTCTTCCCGAATATAAGGTTGAAAATATACCTGTTCTTGAGTTCAGCTCCGAGCAGGAGCGTATAGACACGCTTACTGCTGACGCAAGAAAGACCGTAAAAATGCTCAAAGACGAAACTTTCCGTATAAAGTTTTTCCGTACCCATGACAAGCGTTGCGGTGTTTATATAAATATACATCACCTCGTTATGGACAATGCTGCTGTTTTCACCTTCTTTGCGGATTTGTTCGCAATTTACGACCATCTTAAAGACGGTAAGCCAATGCCAAAGCCCCTCGGCAAGTATGAGGATATAATCAAAAAAGAGCTTGCCTATGCCGCCAACCCCGAAAACTTCAAGCGTGAAGAAAAGGCATACCGTGAGTTTATGGACAAGCTCGGCGAGCCGCTTTACCTCGGCGTTGAAGGACCAAAGTTACTGGAAGCAGAACGAGCAAAGAAGAAAAACCCGGATATCAAGGCGCCGTCGCTCTTTGACCCGATTCACGATAAGGCAGAACTTACAAAGTATACGATTCCTTATGACGACAGCCAGAAGATTTTTAAGTTTATGGAAGAAAACGGTGTGAGCGGTGAATGCCTTGTTCAGCTTGCAATGCGTCTTCACGTTTCAAAAATAAACAACAGGCACAACGATACTTATTTTATCGTTCTCTGCCCACGCAGAAAAACGCTTGCCGAAAAGCGTGCCGGCGGTACACTTGCTGCTCCGCTTCCTCAGCGTGTTGTTCTTCCGGAAACAACTACCTTCAGAGAAGCGCTTGAAAAAATGGCAGAGGTTCAGTTCTGGGCATTCAGACATATGGACTACCCCTATTTGGAATACCGTGCATTACAGCAGAAAATGTATAACTATCCTGCTGCCGCAGGTGCATCAACAATGATGTTCTCCTGGTTTCCGCTTGAGGCGGGGACAATGAACAACTGGGAATATGAGTTTGAAGGTTATTCACTCGGCAGATATATTATGGTTCTTTATACCTTCGCTATGAAGGATTCACACAGCGGCTGTCTCAAACTCTCCTGTATGCACAGAACAAAGTTTGTCAGCGTTGAAGATATTGACGCTTTCCAGGAAGGTACGGCAAAGGCGCTGAAGCTTGGTGTAGAAAACCCCGATATTACACTCGGTGAAATATTAGACAGAATATAGAAAGGTGATTACTATGCTTGAAAACATCAAAGATATAATCTGCAGCTTTGTTGACGTTGAGCACGAATCAATAACACCCGACTCAAAGCTCGTTGCTGACCTCGGCCTTTGTTCTATGGACCTTGCGATGCTTTCATCGGAGATTGAAAATGAATTCGGCGTAGCATTAAGCCCTAAGGTTTTTGCAACCGTAAAAACAGTCGGCGGAATAGCAGAATATATTGAACAGCAAAAATAAAAACTCAGAATAACGTAAAAATCAGCCGCAGGTGTCGATGCCTACGGCTGATTTTTTTATCTGTGTTATTTAATTGTAATTCTGAAAAGTCTTGCACCGTGGGAGTTTACCTTTGCTGTAAACTTATCCTGGGTAACTGTATATTTCTCATGTGCCCACATATCCCATACGCTGTATTCAGCACCGCCTACGGCAATATCGGAAATATCAAAGCTGATTTCTCTCTTCTCATCATCGGTGTTGAAAAGTGCAACGTATTTGCAGTTTTCGCCTTTGGATGTCCAGATTATTTCGCCCTTGCCGTCGGTTTCGTTACGGCTGAACTGTCTTGCACCGCTCGAGTTCTTGAGCATATCAATAAGCTCTCTGTTCTGTAAAAGTGAAAGCGTAAATTCGTCGTTTTCACGCATTTCAGCGCCAATCATCAGCGGCGAGCGGAAAATACCCCAGAGGGTCATCATAGTTATCTGTTCGTCGTGAGTAAAACGGGTGTAGCGGTTGCGGTATTCGGGCAGCTTTTCTGTTTTCTGAATTCTGCCTATGGGCAGCATATCACAGTCGGGCCATGCGCCGGGCTGAACGTATTCTTGCCAGGCGTAGCAGCGTTCAAACATTGCGTGAAGGCGGCTCCACTCGTCCCAGAAATCGCCCGTCATACGCCACATATTAGCGTTTGCCGCAAGGTGCTCGTGCTCACAAACGGGAGCAGGGCCGGGGGAGAGGCTTAACACCATCTCTCTGCCGCAGTTGTCAATTGCCTTTCGTAGCATTTCAATTTCTTTTCTTGCCGAATAGGGGTTATGCGGAAAAATTTCGGTGTTTGCTATATCGTCGCACTTGATAAAGTCCACACCCCAGGAAGCATAAAGCTCAAAAATAGAATCGTAATATTCCTGTGCGCCCTTTGCACCTGTGTTGAGTCCGTACATATCGGGGTTCCACGCACATATTGAGGACGGATTAGCAATATCTCTTGCCGTAACACCCTCACACTTTATTTTTGTGTTGCGGTGTGCTGCCTGCCTCGGAATACCCCTCATAATATGAATACCGAATTTAAGACCGAGCGAATGAATATAATCGGCTATCGGCTTGAACCCCTTACCGCCTGCGGAGGAGGGGAAACGCTCAACCGAGGGGATGAGACGGGAGTATTCGTCCATGCAAAGCTCGGCGAAATAGTGGTAGTAAAAGCTGTCTGCCGTAGGCTCTGACCACTGAATATCGCAAACAACGTATTCCCAGCCGTAGTCCTTCAGGTGCTCTGCCATATATTCGGCATTAGCCAGCAGCTGTTCCTCGTTGACAGCCGCACCGTAACAGTCCCAGCTGTTCCAGCCCATAGGCGGAGTAGGTGCAAGTTTCTTATGCATAATTTATCAGTCCTTTGACAAATTCGTTTTTTATCATTATACAAGTCGCCTTGATTTATTTCAATATAAATAACAAAAATAAAAGCAGAAAAACAGTAAAACGGTTTTTCTGCTTTTGGTGCGGGTAACAGGGGTCGAACCTGCACGCTTGTGGGCATAAGATCCTAAATCTTACGTGTCTGCCAATTCCACCATACCCGCATATTCAATTAAGTTAAAAATACCGTGTGACTCTTGCGGTACCCAAAATTGTTTGCTCGCTGTTCACTCGCACAATTTTGACCGCT
>JAZOMP010000158.1:0-29628 GCA_045654045.1 Acutalibacteraceae bacterium | reverse complement strand
ACGGTGAGTTTGTCGAGCGTACTGAACCGGTTTCGCACGGTGCAGATATAATTGCAGGCTCACTTATCAAAAACCCCGACGGGGCCATTGCCAAGTGCGGCGGTTACATTTCTGGCAGGGCAGACCTTGTTGAAGAATGTGCCTACCGTATGACTACTCCGGGTCTTGGCAGAGAGGTCGGCCCGTCGCTCGGTCAGACGAGAGGTCTGTTTATGGGTCTTTTCAATGCACCTCATATCGTCGGCGAAGCACTCAAAACAGCAGTCTTTGCCGCAAGCCTGTTTGAACAGCTGGGCTACGAAACAACACCTGCTTCAAACGAAAAGCGTGTTGATATTATTCAGGCACTCAAGCTCCGCAACCCCGAAACGCTTATCGCATTCTGTCAGGGTATGCAGAAAGGTGCCCCGATTGACTCCAACGTCAGCCCCGAGCCGTGGGATATGCCTGGCTATGACAGTCAGGTTATTATGTCCGCAGGTGCGTTTACGGGCGGCTCGTCAATCGAACTTTCGTCGGATGCTCCGCTTCGTGAGCCGTTTGCTGTATGGATGCAGGGCTCACTCAATTTTGACAGCGGCAAAATCGGCGTAATGCTTGCCGCACAGGAGATTTATAAGAGAGGTTTACTCGGATGAGTGAATACAAATATAACGGTATAACCCCCGAAACGCTTATGCTTCTCAGCGAAAACCGTTTCCGCAACAGCAGGGATTTTTACGAGGAGCATAAAAAGCAGATCAAAGAGGGTATAACAATTCCGATTCAGCAGGTTATATGCGCCCTTGCTGACACAATAGGGGAGATTGATGACGAAATCCCGATTGTGCCCACAAAAATGGTGTCCCGTGTAAGGCGTGATACTCGATATACTAAGGACAAGAGCCTTTACAGGGAAAACCTCTGGGCCATGTTTATGCGCGATAAACGTGCCTTGCCGTATTTCCCGTGTATGTGGTTTGAAGTTGCGCAAAACGGATATTCGGGCGGTGTCGGTACCTACTACGCACCGCCGAGGTTTATGGAACTTTACCGTGAGGAAATAGCTGCAAGACCCGACGATTTTTATGATGCGGTTATCCTTGCCGAAAGAAGCGGTGCTGTTTTCGGCGGTGACTTTTATAAAAAAGCAAAGCCTGGCTGTCCTATGGCTGTGCTTGAGCCTTATTACAATGTAAAAGACATATTCTTTTCATACCATTTTCCGGATCTGAATGAGCTGGGCGACAGTGCTTTCATTGAAAAAATAAGACCGATATATGCTTCGTTCAAGCCTTTCTATTCATTTATGCTCGACGTAGCAATGAAATATTCCGCTGAGCAGGTTAAATAAATTATTTTAATATTTGTTGACGAACAAAGTGAAAAGTGCTAAAATATTTCCAAATTCAAAATTTATTTTAGGAGGAGTTCACGATGAACCTTAAAAAGTTCGGTAAAAAAGCTCTCTGTGCGGCTGTCAGCGCAACTATGCTCGCTGCAATGGCTCCGCTCTCGCTTGCTTCGGGTGATGTTGATTATAAAATAACCAATCCCTACGCAGGTGTCAATTTTGAAACCTACAACACCTATAAGGCAGACCTTCACAGCCATACCGTGTTCAGCGATGGCGGTGACACTCTGCCCGCAATGGTTGAAAGACACTATGAGCTCGGCTTTGACGTGCTTGCAATCACCGACCACGGTACCAACTTCTACGGTTACACCGTGCAGAATCAGTATCACGTTCCCGCAATGAAAATCCTCGGCCTTATCGATAACGGTGCTGTTATTGATGATGTCCTTGACGAAAGCGGTACAGCTTCCAACGGTAACCTTTATACCGTTGTTAAGTCTGAATCGGGTGACGAGTATTACTACCAGACTCTTGCTGATGGTACAAAGGGACAGGATATGATGAGCGTACCCTACGGTATCGAAAATAACCCCACTTCTTTTAACAATGCCCACGTAAACTCCTGGTTTGTTGAATACGGCCACGGCAGAGTAGGCGGTACAAGCGATTACGCAACACCTATCAAGTCTGTCCAGAAGCTCGGCGGCCTTTCCGTTATCAATCACCCCGGTGAATACACCAACGCACGTGACGAGATCTATACCGCAGACGCTTACAATAAGGATGATGTAAGCTACCGCTACAAGATAAACAAGTTTGAAACACTTCTTCTTGAAAACGATACCTGTATCGGTATTGATATCAACAGCAAGGGCGACAGCAGAACACGCTTTGACAGAAAGCTTTGGGATATTATGCTCGGTGACCTTATTCCTCAGGGCAGAAGCGTTTTCGCAATTGCTACTTCCGATGCACACAACCTCGGTATTGTTGATTCGGGCTACACACTCCACTATATGCCCTCCAATACAGCTGCTAACCTTAAGAGCAATATGGCTAAGGGCGAATTCTTCGCCGCAAGTAAGTACGTCGGTAACTACGACGAACAGGTAACACTCCGTGACGAGCTCAAGACTATCAATTCTCCCGAAGCACAGGATATGATTGCTTCTCTCGATGCTATTATTGCCCAGAGCGATATCGACCACGCTAACGGCGACAGCGGTGCAAAGTACGAAGCTCCTGCAGATGCCGCTTCTCCCGTTTTCACAAACGTTGTTGTTGATGAAAACGAGGATACAATTGCTCTTACTGCAGAGAATGCACTCGTAGTTCATTGGATTGCAGACGGCAAGGTTATCCATGTCGGCAACACGATTGACCTTGACGAGTATTCTGACAAAATCGGCAGCTACGTCAGAGCAGAGGCTTACGGCTACGGCGGTGTTATTTATACTCAGGCTTTCGTTCTTGATTATGACGGTGCACCCGAAGCAGACCCCATCGGTACGTTCTTTGATTGGGGCGATATCGCAACAATCATCTGCGACGTTCCTGTCCGCTTCCTCCTCAGCATCCTTCCCCTCAACCTCATCGCAACGATCTTCGGTTAATTAAACAAGTTATAATAAAAGAGGCTTATGAGAAATTTCTCATAAGCCTCTTGCTTTTTATTCTTCTGTCGGGTTTTCTGTAGGTTCTTCAGTTGTTTCTTCCGATTTTTCTTCGACCGGTTCCGTAGGTGTTTCTTCTGCCGCTTCTTCCGTTATTTCTTCAGGCTTCTTTTCGCTGATATTGCCCTCGAAATCTACGGTGTATTCAACTAATTCAGCGTTTTCGGAATATCCGCTGAGAAGTGCCGAAATCACCTTTTTACGGCGGAAAATAACGAATAAAACGAGCAGAGCTAGAATTGTTACTGCCGACACGCAAACGCCCGATTTAAAGCCTCTTGCTTCGTATTTAAGCTCAATGTCGTGTGTGCCTTCGCTTACATAGAAGCCGATGAAGCCTTCGCCGATTTTGCATTCCTGCATTTCCTCGGTGCTTACTCTTTCACCGTCAACGTAAATCTGCCAGCTTTCGTCATAGGGGATAGAGGTGTAGAAAACGCCGTCGCTGTTTGCGGTTACCGAACCCTTGATAAAGGTTTCTTCAAAAGTTTCAACCAGGAGCTCTTCGGCTTTAAGCATTTCGTAGCCCTTTGTGAATTTGTCCATATCGAGCTTGTAGAGGTAAATATCGATATAACCCGAGTTGCCGTTGTCAATCGGAACGTTTACGCTCAGCTCCGAGCCTGCCTCAATTTTTCCGAGGCTTACTATATGCTCCGAGCCGAAGTTGTGCTCGTACTCGGTGTCGCCGTAGTACATAGTTACGCTTTCAACGTTTGAGGAATTGATATAAATATAATATTCTGCACTTTCGGGAAGGCTATAGTTTGCGGTAAAGCTTGCGTCAACGTCGTTCGTGTCACGGAAGAAGGTGAGTTCACCGTTATCATAGCCCGATGTGAAATCTGAAATGTTGTTATAGTCGAAATAGTCAACGGGCAACTGTGTGAACACCTCGGGAATACCCGTGGCACGTTCAAAATAGTCGTTCTGCACGGTGAACGGATTGGAGTTTGAGTAATCCCAACCCAGAATTTCACTGCCTACACGGTAGCCTATGGGAAGATAATAAAGGTTTTCGTATGCTGTAAATTTGCCGTAGTTTGTTGCCTCGGAATAAAGCTCCTCACTCTGCTTGGGTGTAGTTGTTGTGTTATCAACAACGTATTTGAGAGAGGTCATCATATTGAAAACAGGTGTCTGGAAGCCGTTGTAGGTGTAGCTGTTGATAAAGTTGCCGTCCATACCAAGGTAGTGAACAAGGTTGGAAGTCTTTTCGTAAGCCATTGATGAGAAAATGGAAATACCGTTATAGCCGTACCAGCTCGGATCCATTCTTGTGCGAAGGTCAGTAAGCTCCATTCTGTAGAAGCCGTTTTCCTCACGCTCATCAAGCTTGTCCTGAAGGGTCTTGAAATCGTCGTAATCCTCAGTGTAATAATGCTTCTGCTGCTGCATTACGTAGTGTGAGGTGTTGCCTATAGCTGCCTCCGAAACAACACAGCAGAAAACGAGAAGGGCAATTGCACTCGTCTGGTATTTGCCGCTTTGCATCATCAGCATTACAAGCGTGTAGAATGCAACGAAGATAAGCGAAATGATTACTGTGTCTTCCGTAACGTTTTTGGAGCCCAGCTTTTCGGTTACAACTATAAACGCCATTGCCGCAATGCCTACGGTAAGAAGCATTTTTGTCGGGAATTCTTTAATTTTTATAAGTGCCTTGTACGCCATTGTAAGCAGTACAAAGGAGTATACGTAGGAGAGTCTGTACGGCAGGTCGTTGGGGAAGTGGAAGCCGTGCCAGATGTAGTTGAGCATATTCAGGTTGAAGCTGACAAACAGCAGCGCCAGAAGCACTACGTAAGAAATCTTATCTCTCATCGTGTAGGACTTTGAGTAAAGGAAGAGAGGAGCCAGCATTGCCGCAAGCACGCCGCAGTAAACGTTGGGCAATACGTCCTCACCGCTGCTGCGTATTGTGGGATTGACGGAACTCAAATGGTTTGCAATAAAGTCAAATATTTTGAAATATGTCTTGGTTTCTTCGGGGAAAGTACCCGAGGTTGCCGATGAACTCTGGAGAATAAATACAAGCGGAAGAAGCAGAAACGCTGCTATGCCTGCCGCTGCTATTGAAGCACCTGCAAAACGTATGCCTGCGCTGAAAAAGCGGGAGTTGTTAAGGTTATACAGCGCCGAAGCTTTTTTCGGTGCTTTTGTTTTTTTGCCTTCTTCGCTGTAATACTTTGTAACCGTAAATTTTTCAGCAAAGGAGTAGTGGCCGAGGTAGTAGGCAAGGAAATAGATTACCGAGAAAATACAGACAATATATGCCATATAGTAGTTGCTCAGCATAACGAAAGCAAGTGAGAACATATACGTTCTGAATTTACCGTTTCTGATAATCTGCTCAACGCCGTACATTACAAGCGGAAATACCGCCATAGCGTCAATCCACATTACGTTCCAGTAATAAGCAAGGAAGAAGCCGCAGAAGGAATAAAGCACACCGAAGGCGGAAATCGAAAAATCGTTCTTGCCTGTGCTCTTCCTTAAATAGTAGGAAAAGAATGCGCTTGCAAACGCGGCTTTGAAAAGCACCATAAGCGCAATAGCTTCGGGCATATTCTTGTGACCCAGAAGCAACATAAATATCGCCGTCGGGCTGGCGAGGTAGTTGCTGAAATTACCCAGGAAGCTTGAGCCGAGACCCGACGTCCACGAGTAAATCAGGCTCTTTCCTTCTGTAATTCTGTCATAAAGCTCTGCAAAAAGCGGTCCGTACTGGTGGTAAAGGTCCATACGCAGTACAGTGTAATCGCCAAAGGGTATTACGTTGAAGCAGTAATACACAATAACCATTACGAAAGCTGAGGCACCGAAGGCAAGCAGAGAGTACTTGTTGCGTGCGGCAGCCTGCATAAGTCTGTTCTTTTTCACTTTAACACTCCTTTTGTTATTTTTTAACAATTATTTTTATATTACCATATTAAAGCGCTTTTTTCAACTGCTTTTGTTGTGTTTAGGATATTTCGGATATAGCTTTCTTATTCATTCATAAATCGGGACAAGGTCACATAAATATGTGATAGCAATAAACAAAAGGAGTGTTTAAATGAATCAGGAGAGTGTAAAACGTTTTGACTCTGCGGTGGCCTGTACGGGAAAAAGAATACGTTCTTTATTGCTCGGTCTTCCGGATGGCATCAAATCACAGGCGCAGGAAATCCGTCTGCGGTGCGGCCGTCCCGTAACCGTTTGCGGCTTGTTCGGTGTTGTTTTTGTGCTCGATTCCGGCAGAAGCAGCTTTATCTGTTCTGAGTCGGCGGTAAAGGCTTCAATTACCGACATAGAGGAGTGCTTTTCTATTGCTTGCGGTCATTCCGTACATACCCACCGAAGCGGTATCTGCCAGGGCTACGTAACGATAAACGGCGGCCACAGAGTAGGCCTGAGCGGTACGGCAGTATGTGACAGGGGTGTTATAACGGGCTTGCGTGACGTATCCTCGGTAAATATCAGAATTTCACGGGAATTCAAGGGTATAGCCGATGCGGTGTTTGAAAACGTGCGTATGAATTCAAAAGGCGGTCTTATCGTTGCGGGAGCTCCGTCAAGCGGAAAAACTACTGTACTGCGTGACCTCGCAAGGCTTCTGGGCGGAGAGGAGGGCGGTTACACAAGGACAGTAATAATTGACGAGCGTGAGGAAATTGCCGCCTGCGTAAACGGAGTGCCCGGTAACGATATCGGTGTCACCTGTGACGTGCTTTCGGGCTATCCCAAAAGTGAGGCGGTGCTTATTGCTCTGCGTTCAATGTCACCCGAAAATATAATTATCGATGAAATAGGCAATATGGAAGAAGTCAGGGCGGTTGAGCAGGGGCTTAACAGCGGTGTCAGGTTTATTTTAAGCCTTCACGCTTCATCAAGGGACGATTTTCTTTCCAGACCGCAGGCAATGCGCCTGATTCAGACGGGTGCTTTCAGCGGCATAGTTTTCCTTGGCGGAGCGGAAGCGCCGTCAACGGTACGTGAATACATAACGGCAGGTGAGTTGATTGACAAAACTTTTAGGGGCAGCTTTGCTGACAGCGGCATCTGTGCTGGCAGGGTTTTATGCGGGAGCACGGGTTAAACTCCGCTGCGAAACACTTGCACAGTGTACGGCACTTACCGCGTTTTTCGCTTCAGCAATAAGCCATTCCGGCGAAAGCCTTCCCGTTATTGTTAACAATGCCTGCAAAAGCGGCAGCTTCAACCGCCTCAGCTTTCTTGAAACAATAAATAAATCCGATTTGTCGGAGGGTTTTGGCGCCGTGTGGAGCAAGAGCCTTGAAGGGTCAGCCGCCTGTCTTGATAAACAAAGCAGGAATCTGCTTGAAAGCTTCGGAACCCGTCTTGGCAAAACAGATGCCGAAGACCAGGTTGAGTTGTGTGAATTTTATAAAAGCCGCTTTGAATTCATCGAAGCACAACTGAATAAAAGGTGTGCCGAACAGGTGAAGTTTTGCCGTGTTACAGGTTGGGCGGTGGGAGTGCTGCTGTTCGTTTTTCTGTCGGGAGGATAAGCTGTGGACGTGTTGATGGTCTTTAAAATTGCAGCGATAGGTATAGGCGTTGCTGTCATACATCAGGTGCTTTCAAAATCAGGCAGAGAGGAATATGCAATGCTGACAACGCTGTCGGGTGTTCTGGCCGTGGTGATGATGCTTTTGCCGTATTTTGCGGATTTGATTGATACCCTGAAAAAACTTATGGATTTTTAAACAATGGATATACTTAAAATTCTGCTTGTTGCACTTGCCGCTTGTATCAGTGTTGTTCTCGTTTCGCAGCACAGACCTGAATTTTCCCTTTTGCTTCAGCTTTGTGCCGTAGGAGCAATTGTTCTGCTCACTGCCAATGCGGTTGCCGACGTTTTTGCACAAACCAAAGAACTGATTTCAGTTACAAAAATAAACAGTGAGTATATTAATCTGCTGTTAAAAGCGTTGATAATTGCTCTTTGCGGCAGAGTGGTGTGCGATATCTGTGCCGATACGGGGAACAGGGCTGTTGCCACCTGTGCCGATATAGCTTGCAGGCTGAGTATAATGCTTTTATCGCTGCCTATGCTCAGAGCGCTTGTGCAGATTGCAACGGAGCTTATAGAAGGATGAAATTTAAAAAAACAGCCGTAATACTTTCACTTCTGCTGATGCTGTTCTGCTTTTCTACAAGGGCGCTGTGTGCGGAGAAGAACGAGCTTTTTGATGAGCAGCTTGAAGCAAGCGGTGCATATGATTTGCTTGATTCGCTGACAAGTGATGAGCTTGATCTCCTTGAAACGCTCGGACTTGACAAAATCGATTATGACAGCGTGTTTTCCCCGTCGTTACGTTCAGTAGCTGATTTATTCCGGCAGATTATCCGCAACGAGTACAAACCGCCCTTTGAAGCTTTGAGCGTTGCGGCAGCGTGTGTGATTGCTCTTGCTGCAGTTTCACAGTTTATACCGGGCGGTATCAACGCTTCAAAAGCGCTCCGGTTTACTGCAGGTATCATAACGGCGCTTTCTGTTGTAATTCCGCTTTCTTCGTGCATCACCCGTGCCGTCAGTGCAATTGCTTTGAGCAGCAGTTTTGTAAAGGCGCTTGTTCCCGTGCTTGCTGCAATAATAACGGCAGGAGGAAAACCCGCACTTGCATTGACCTATAATTCCTTGTCCTTTGCAGCGGCTCAAGCTGTGTCGATGCTTGGCAACGGGCTTATCAGGCCTGTAATTCAGGTTGTAATGTCACTGAGCGTAATCTCGTGCGTTTCACAGTCGGCTGACATATCAAAAATTGTTGACTTTGCAAAGAAAACGGTCATTTTTATTATGAGCCTTTCTGCTACGGTTTTCGTTACCATGCTTTCGCTTAAAGGTATGTTAGCTGCTTCTGCAGATACCGTTGCGGTAAGAGGAATACGTTTCCTTATAGGTAATATGATACCGGTTGTGGGTGGTGCAGTAAGTGATGCTTATCAGTCAATTGTCGGTACGCTTTCTCTCGTGAAAAATACGGTTGGTGTGTTTGCACTTGCAGCAGTTGCGGTCATAAATCTGCCTGTTATAGCGGAATGCGTTATATGGGTGTTTTCGCTTAATATGCTGGCACTTTTTGGTGATGTGTTTTCGCAGAATACTCTGAGTAACCTGTTTCGTTCAGTGTCCTCTGCAACGGTTCTGCTGTGTGTTACCGTAGTGCTGGAAATGCTTGTTTTCTTGCTTTCCGTGGGGCTGATACTGATAATCGGAGGAAGTTCATAGTCTATGGAAAACCTTAAAAGCTGGGCTACCTGCGTTGTTGTTTCTTCGGCTGTTGCGGCTATTGTTGAACTGCTTGCACCCGAGAGCGGCGGCGAGAAGGTTGTAAAATTTATAACCTCCGTTTTTGTTCTTCTTGCCTTTGTTTCACCGTTTGCGGATTTTGAGCCGCTGTCACTTGATTATACGCAGGGTGTGAACGAATTTATAGAAACAAACGAGCTTAAAAAGCAGATAGAATCCCAGGCGAAAGACAGCCTTGAGGCACAGGTAAAGTCAATGCTTTCAGCGTATATCGAAAATATCGGCGCTGTGTGTGAAAGTGTAGAAGTAGTTGTGGTGATAAACTCCGACAAGGAAATATACCTTGACTCAATAACGGTCTGCATATCGAAAGGCAACACCGAAACGCTACGTAAGATAACTGAATATACAAGAGAGAATTTCGGCATTGTACCCGAGGTTAAGGAGATGGAATGAAAGAGATTACAAAGGGAATCGAACGGTTAACGTTTTTGCTTAAAAACGACAGAAAAAAGTTAATAATCGTAATTGCTGCCCTGATTGGGATTATACTGATTGTAATATCTTCTGTCGGGGAAGAAAGTGCTTCGGATGAAGAGACAACACAATCGCAATCCGATTTCAGCGAGAGTGAATATACCGCAATGCTTGAGCAACGGCTTGAGAAAACCGTATCTTCGCTTTACGGTGCCGGCAGGTCAAGCGTTATGGTAACGCTCGAATGCGACTACGAAACTGTTTATGCCCGTGACGGAAGCTATTCAAAGGATGAAGCTTCAAGCGATGAAAAAAGCGAATACATAATCATTGATTCGACACAGCAGGAGGAGGGTCTTGTTCTCAAAACCGTTACCCCCAGGGTGAGAGGTGTTGCCGTTTTATGTGAGGGCGGTAACGACCCTTATGTATGCGAGCAGGTCTGTCAGATGCTTTCCGCTTTGCTCGATCTCGGCTCAAACCGTATAAGTGTATCAAAAATTAACTGAAGGAGAGATAACAATGAACGTAATAATCAGAAAAAGACAGATAATAATGTCTGCCCTTGTCCTTGCACTCGGGTCGGCGGTGTTTGTAAACTGGTATTTCACCAAGCCGCAGACCGAACAGGTGCAGGGCGAAAGTCCGAGCTATTCCGTTGTGGGAGATGCACAGTATGTTAATGCAGGCGGTGAAACCGAAACAGCGGTGCAAACCGATGCTCTTACAAAGGTCAGGTCAGAACGCAACAAGGCACACGATGAGGCTTTTGATAAGCTGAAAGCCGTAATCGATGATTCGTCTGCTTCCCAGTCTGCCGTAGATACTGCCGCAAAAAAGCTTGCGGAGCTTACGGAAGGAATAAAGCTTGAGGCGGATATAGATGCTCTCGTTAATGCCAAATGCGGCTTCGGGTCAATAACCACGCTTTCAGAATCGGCGGCACAGATTGTCTGCGAAAAAGGGAGTCTTGACCCTAACACAATTCTTCAGATAAAAGAAATCGTAATGAAACACACGAAAATAAATTCCGAAAATATTACGATTTTCGAGACAAAGTAGTTGTATATTTATAAAAATATGCTATAATATATAAAAAGTCCGAGAAGGAGGACGTTCGTTAATGAATAATAATTCAAATTCCTGCCCGGTTCAAGGGCTTGTAATATCGGATGAAGTAATCGCTTCAATTGCGCTTGCCGCAATCAAAGACGTTCCCGGTGTCGGCAAACCGGTGCCCCGTCCCGCAGATACGACAAGCTTTGCAGGTCTGTTTGAAAAAACGCAGAAAACTGTTGAAGTAAGCAAGGCTGATAATGTCTATTCAATCACAGTCAATATCACTGTAAACGAGGATGCAAAAATCCCCGTTGTATCCGCAGAAGTACAGAAGGCGGTGAAAAATGCGGTTCAGGAAATGACCTCAATGGTTGTTTCAAAAGTTAATGTGGTTATTGCAGGCGTGGAAATTTCAGATGCACCTAATCAAGAGAAAAACGATTGACGGATTTTTTTGCCCTCTGCACATACTGTAAATGCAGAGGGTGTTTTATTAATTTATCGGAGGACAAGCTATGACAAGACGTGAAGCAAGAGAGCAGGCATTTATACTCATTTTTGAGAAATCATTTAATCCGGAATCAGGAATTGACGAAATTCTTGATCTTGCAAGAGAGCTGGAGCTGATTGATAACGATGAGTTCCTTGAAAACCTTGTGCGTAAGACCTGTGAAATGCAGCAGGAGATAGACGAACATATCAGCAGCAATGCGAGAGGTTGGAAAATCAACAGAATTGCAAAGGTTCCGCTTGCGATTATCCGCCTTGCTCTTGCGGAAATTCTCTATTTTGAGGATGTTCCCGCAGGCGTATCAATCAACGAGGCAGTTGAACTTGCCAAGAAATATGCCACACCCGAGGATGCATCGTTTATAAACGGTCTTCTTGGTACGGTTGCGAGGTCACTGTAATGCCGTGCTTTCTCGGTGTTGATACAAGCAACTATACAACCTCACTCAGCTTTTTTGATTCGGAAAAAGGCGAGATCATTCAGCGTAAAAAGCTCTTGCCCGTTGCCAAAGGTCAATTGGGCTTAAGGCAGGCGGATGCCGTGTTTCACCACACCGTGCAGCTGCCCGAGCTTTTTGAACTGATGAAAAATGATTGCGATTTGTCAGCCGTCCGCGCTGTCGGTGTCTCAGACAGACCATGCGGCGATGAAGGCTCATATATGCCGTGCTTTCTGGCGGGTATCAGCGCCGCAACCGCTTTTTGTGCAGTCAATAACTTACCGCTATTCCGTTTTACACATCAGCAGGGGCATATTGCCGCCGCACTTTTTTCGGCAGGCAGACTCGATTTGCTCAGCGAAAAATTCATAGCCTTTCACGTTTCAGGCGGCACAACTCAGGCGCTCTTAGTAGAGCCGGACGATGAGAATATCTGTAAAACAAGGCTTATAGCTTCTTCACTCGATTTAAAAGCCGGACAGGCTGTTGACCGTGTCGGTGTTATGCTTGGTCTCGGTTTTCCTGCGGGTAAGGAGCTGGATAAGCTTGCCTGTCTTTGCGATGAAAAAATCAAGATAAAACCCGTAATGCGCGGGTGCGACTGCTCACTTTCCGGTGTTGAAAACAAGTGTAAAAAGATGTATGACAACGGCGAAAGCAAGGAGAAAATTGCACGCTTCTGTATTGAGTATATCTGCGCTTCACTTGACGGTATGGCTAAGGCTTTGCTTGAAGAATACGGCAAGTTGCCGCTTGTTTTCTCAGGCGGCGTTATGAGCAACAGCATAATCAGCAAGCGTCTTGGCGAAAAATACGGTGCCTTTTTTGCTGCACCCGATTTTTCGTGTGACAATGCCGCCGGTACGGCAATTCTCACGTCAATGAGGAATTGAAATGAACAATATTCCCGTTCTGACAGTCGGTCAGATAAACACATATATCAAGTCAATAATTGACGGTGACCCCAACCTCAACTATATTTTTGTTGTCGGTGAAATTTCAAACTTCACCAATCATTACCGCACGGGTCACTATTATTTCACACTTAAGGACGAAAGCTCTGCCATTAAAGCAGTAATGTTCCGCAGCAGCGCACAACGTATTAAGTTTGTGCCGGAAAACGGTATGCGTGTAATTCTGCGCGGCAGGGTTTCCGTTTTCGAAAGAGACGGTCAATATCAGCTTTACGTTGACGATATGCAGCCCGACGGTGCAGGTGCGCTCAATCTCGCTTTTGAACAGCTCAAGGCAAAGCTTGAAGCACAGGGACTTTTTGATGCTTCACGCAAAAAGCCCATACCGGAAATACCGGAGAGAGTAGGCGTTATCACTTCGCCTACGGGTGCAGCGGTCAGGGATATACTCAACGTTCTCGGCAGGCGTTTTCCGCTTGCGAAGGTTGTGTTCTGTCCCGTGCAGGTGCAGGGTGTCAGCGCCGCACCTCAGATTGCTGAGGCAATTGATTTGTTTAACTGCTTTGATGCTGCTGACGTGCTTATCGTCGGCAGGGGCGGCGGCTCGATAGAAGACCTTTGGCCGTTCAATGAAGAACAGGTGGCTCTTGCCGTCAGCCGCAGTAACATTCCCGTGATTTCTGCCGTAGGTCACGAAACGGATTTTACAATCTGCGATTTCGTTGCCGATTTGCGTGCTCCCACTCCGTCTGCAGCGGCTGAGCTTGCCGTACCGGATTGGGTTGAACAAAGGTCATACGTTAACGGTCTTATGCTTCATATTTCAAGTATCTATAAGCAGGGGTTAGCTGAGCAGAAGGCGAGAGTAAATACTCTTTCACAAAGCCGTGTGCTTAAAAATCCTCTTGAAACCGTTGAAATAGGCAGACAAACGCTGGACAGTCTGCTTAACCGCCTGTTGTTTGCACAGAAATCTAATTTCAGTTTATATGCATCACGCTTTGCGGAATGCTGCGCAAAGCTTGATGCCTTAAGTCCGCTCAAGGTTTTGTCCCGTGGCTATGCCGCAGTTTATTCTGGCGGTAAGATTATTGACGGCGCAGACAAAGCCGATATGACAAAGAATATTTCCGTCCGCTTTGCCGACGGTGAAATAGAATGTAAACCGCTGGAGAAAAAATTATGGAAAAACTGACATACGAAAAAGCTCTTGAAAAGCTTGAAAAGATAGTTGCCCAGCTTGAAACAGGCAGTATTCCGCTTGAAAAATCAATGGCTCTTTTTGAAGAAGCTAACAAGCTTGCCGTTTACTGTAAGGATTGTCTTGACACAGCGGAGCAGAAAATAGTCCGCCTTACATCAGACGGAACGGAGGCTGATTTCGGTGAATAAAGCCTGCAGCGAAAAGGAATATATCGAACTCATAAACAACGCTCTTTACGGCTTTGTTGAGCTTACGGGCGGCGAAGAGGATGAGGTTTCAAAAGCTATGCTTTACAGCCTTAAAAACGGCGGTAAGCGTGTGCGTCCTATGCTTGTGCTCGAATTCTGCCGTGTTTGTGGCGGTGATGTTCAGGCGGCTTTGCCCTTTGCCTGCGCTGTTGAAATGATACACACATATTCTCTTATTCACGATGATTTACCCTGTATGGATGATGACGATTTCCGCCGCGGTATGCCTTCCTGCCACAAGCAGTTCGGCGAGGCAACCGCCTTGCTTGCAGGTGACGGTCTGCTGACCCTTGCTTTTTCCGTTCTGTCAAAATCCGATTTATCTGCCGAAAAGAAAGTTGAAGCAGTAAAGGTGCTTGCAGACTGTGCAGGCCACCTCGGTATGATAGGCGGGCAGACTATGGATTTAGCCCACGAGGGGCAGAAAATTACCCTTGAACAGCTCCAAAAGACCGATGCTCTTAAAACGGGCAGGCTTATACGCTGTGCCTGTGCACTCGGCTGTATTGCCGCAGGTGCGGATAAAGAAATGTATCTGGCAGCCGAAAAGTATGCCGACAGCATAGGGCTTGCTTTCCAGATTGTTGACGATTTGCTTGATATAACCTCAACTGCCGAGGAATTGGGCAAACCCGTCGGCAGTGACGAGGAAAACGAAAAATCAACCTATCCTGCCTTGCTCGGAATGAAAAATTCAGCACAGCTTGTTGACGAGCTGACCGCAGAAGCAGTAGAAGCTCTTAAGATTTTTGGTGATAATTCAAGCTTCCTTGTTGACTATGCGTTTAAGCTTTCCAGACGCAGCAAATAAATTACGGAGTTAAATTTATGAACGACTCAATGCTCAGAAACATAAAAACTCCCGAGGATATAAAGGGCTTCAGCTTTGAAGAGCTGGACGGTCTTTCCCGGGAAATAAGAGAAACGCTTATAACCACCGTTGCAAAAAACGGCGGTCATTTAGCGTCCAATCTCGGCGTTGTTGAGCTGACTATAGCAATGCACAAGTGCTTTGATTCTCCCAGGGATAAGTTTGTTTTCGATGTCGGTCATCAGGTTTATACCCATAAGCTTCTTACCGGCAGATATGACAGGTTTTCAACCCTGCGTACCGAGGGCGGTATTTCGGGCTTTCCGAGACCAAAGGAAAGTGAGCACGATCCTTTTTGCTCGGGTCACAGCAGTACGTCAATTTCTGCCGCTTACGGTATAAGCGTGTCCGAGGTAATAAAGCATTCCGATAATTATACAGTTGCCGTTATAGGTGACGGTGCGTTTACAGGCGGTCTTACCTACGAAGCGCTTAATAACGCAGGAAGAAACAAGGATGCAAAGCTGATAATAATTCTCAATGACAACGAAATGTCAATTTCACAGAACGTAGGTGCGGTTTCAAAGTATCTGACCAATATCCGCACAACCAAGGGTTATTTCCGCCTTAAAGCAGGTGTGGAAAGAACTATAAATCATATTCCGCTTGTCGGTGAAAATCTTTCCGCAAAGGTTTATAAACTTAAAACGAAAATAAAGGACAAGATCTATAACAGCAATATGTTTGAGGACCTTGGCTTCAGATATATGGGTCCCGTTGACGGGCATAATATAAGAAAGCTATGCGAAGTGCTGGAAGAGTGTAAGCATATCGGCAGTCCGGTGCTTCTTCATGTTCACACCAAAAAGGGCAAGGGCTATGAGCTTGCCGAAAAGAATCCGAGCGTGTTTCACGGTATTTCACAGTTTGATACCGATACGGGCGAAACCGTTTCAAAGGGCAGAAATTTTTCTGATGAATTCGGAAAATACCTCTGCGAGCTTGCAATCAAGGATGAGCGTATATGCGCCATTACCGCCGCTATGTCACTCGGTACGGGTCTTAATGAATTCTGCAACACCTATACCGAACGCTTTTTTGACGTCGGTATAGCTGAAGAGCACGCCGTTGTTTTTGCTAGCGGTCTTGCAAAGGGCGAAATGATACCGTTTTTCGTTGTATACTCAACCTTTTTACAGCGTTGCTACGATCAGCTTATTCACGATGCCGCTCTGCAGAAGCGCAAAATGATTATAGCGGTTGACCGTGCAGGTTTTGTCGGCGAAGATGGCGAAACCCATCAGGGCATATTCGACGTTGCGTTTATGAACACAATATCGAACTTTACAATTTATGCCCCTGCCACTTATGAGGAATTAAGGCACGATATGTACCGTGCGGTTTATAAGGATTCAAATGTTGTTGCCATTCGTTACCCGAGGGGCGGCGAGTGTAAATTACCTGCCGATTTCAAGCCTACTTACGACGTTTACGATATTTACGGCGATGAGGACGCAAAGGTCACAATTGTTACTTACGGCAGAATTTTCGGCAATGCCTGTACTGCTTGTAATAATCTTCGTGCCGAAGGTAAATCGGTGCGGGTGCTTAAACTTAATCAGATTAAACCGCTTGACCCGTGCATTATTGAAATTCTCAGAAGTGACAGTAATGTTTTCTTCTTTGAAGAGGGCATACAGAACGGCGGTGTCGGCGAAAAGCTGGCATTAAGACTGCTTGAAGCAGGCTACAAAGGCGAATATAAGCTTACTGCGGTTGATTATTGCTTTGTCGAGCACGGCAGCGTTGAAGCAACTATCCGCAACAACTCTCTTGATGCCGACTCGATGGAAAAAATTGTAGGAGGTGCTTTTGTTGGCTGATAAAAAAAGGCTCGACGTAGCAATTTTTGATATGGGTCTTGCCGAGAGCCGTGAAAAGGCAAAGGCACTTATTATGGCTGGTCAGGTTTATCTCAACGGACAGAAGGAGCTCAAAGCAGGCGCTAATGTTAAGCCCGACGACAGTATTGAGGTAAGGGGCGAAAAAATGCCCTTTGTAAGCCGTGGCGGCTATAAGCTTGACAAGGCTATGAAATCCTTCCCGATTTCCCTTGAAAATAAAATATGTATGGATGTCGGTGCTTCTACAGGCGGCTTTACCGACTGTATGCTGATGAACGGAGCGGTCAAGGTTTATGCTGTCGACGTCGGCTACGGTCAGCTTGCATGGAAGCTTCGCAGTGATGAAAGGGTAGTTAACCTTGAACGCACCAATTTCCGCTACGTAACCCGTGAACAGATTCCTGATGAAATAGATTTTTCAAGTGTGGATGTGTCATTTATTTCTCTTAAGCTCATTCTACCTGTGCTATATTCGCTGCTTAAAGATGGTGGCGAGGCGGTCTGCCTTGTCAAGCCGCAGTTTGAGGCAGGCAAGGAGAAAATAGGCAAAAAAGGTGTTGTTCGCGACAGGGGAGTACACCTTGAAGTTATAAACAACTGCATCGGCTACGCAAAAGAAAACGGCTTTGCCGTCAAGGGGCTTGAATATTCACCCGTAAAGGGTCCCGAGGGCAATATAGAGTATCTTCTCTATCTTGCGAAATCGGACTGTGAGGATGAAGAATTTTCACCCGAACTGACAGTCGAAGCGTCACATAACGAACTTGATAAATAATAGAACAGGTGATGGTTATGAAGATAGCAGTCATACCTAATTTAACACGTGAACAAGCGCTGAAAACAACCCGACAGGTTGTGCAGGAGCTTAAAAAGCATAGTTGTGAAATTGTGCTTGCGGATTATTGTGGAGATGATTTTTCTTCCGACGGCACTTTACTTTTCTGTGATACGGATAACGCAATCCGTCAGGCTGACGTGATTATAGCTATCGGTGGTGACGGTACAATCCTTCGCATCGGCAAAATTGCGGCAAAGTATTCCAAGCCCATTCTCGGCATCAATGCAGGTCACCTTGCCTTTATGGCAGGTCTTGAAAGACACGAGATGGATTTGCTCGGTAAGCTTTTTACGGGAGAATACAAAACCGACAAACGTATGATGCTTGAGGTTCTTACCTTTGATGAAAGCGGCTTTTGTACAGGCAGACACAACTGTATCAACGATGCCGTTTTTTCACGCAAAACCAACCGTACGATAATTGAACTGACCGTCGAAAGCGACGGCAGACTTGTAAATAATTACTGGGGTGACGGTGTGATATTTGCAACACCTACGGGCTCAACGGCTTATTCGCTTTCCGCAGGCGGTCCCGTTGTTGACCCGACTATCGAAAGTATCATACTTACCCCGATTTGTACCCATTCTCTTTTCAGCCACTCAATTATATTCCGCGAGGATGAGAGAATGAGAGTATATGCCACCAAGGATGACGAAACGGAGCTTTGCGTTTTGTGTGACGGTGAAGAACCCATACAGATAGGGCAGGGTTGCTCGTGTGTAGTCCGGAAGGCAGAAGCGGCGGCTGAATTTATAAGAATAAAATCAGACAGCTTTACCGAAATTCTTAACAGTAAACTGAGAAATTAAGGGAGGACAAAGCTATGAAAAAGAGAAGACATGAGCTGATTATCAAGGCGATTGAAAGTAAGGATATCGCTACGCAGGAGGAACTGCTTCTTGCTCTTCGTGAGGACGCGCTTGACGTTACGCAGGCAACTGTATCGCGTGATATCAAAGAGCTTGGTCTCGTCAAATCAATGGGCAAAAACGGTAAATACCGATATTCCGTGCCCAAGAGTGCTTCGGGCGAAGCAGGCAGAACCTTCCACAACATAATTGCCCCTTCCGTTTTGTGGGTCGATTTTGCAATGAACACCGTAGTAATAAAATGCTATGCGGGTATGGCTCAGGCTGTCTGTGCAGCAATGGATACAATGGAGCTTAATGGTGTTGTAGGCACTCTTGCCGGTGACGATACCATTTTTGTGCTCTGCCGTAACGAAAGCCTTGCACACGAGCTTACTATTAATCTCAGACATATGATTTCAAAATAATTCTTTAAATCCAAGAGGTGGAGAGATATGCTCCGGAACCTTAAAATTGAAAACGTTGCAATAATTGAAAGTGCCGACATCTTTTTTGAAAAAGGTCTTAATATATTGACGGGTGAAACCGGTGCCGGTAAATCTATTGTTATTGACTCAATAAACGCAATTCTGGGCGAAAGAACGTCAAGGGAGCTTGTGCGTACGGGCTGTAATAAAGCGAGCGTTACCGCTGTTTTTAATACGGAAAGCCAAGGCGTATCGGCTGTTCTTAATAATTTGGGAATTGAAGCGGAAGCGGACGGCAGTCTGCTTATCAGCCGTTCTATCAGTCTTGACGGTAAAAACGTATGCCGTATCAACGGTATGCCCGTTACCGTAGGTATGCTCAAAGCTTTGGGCAGAGAGCTTATCAATATCCACGGTCAGCACGACAGTCAGCAGCTGCTTAACCCCGAAACCCATTGCAGCTTTGTCGATAAGCTTGCATGTAACGAAGGCTTACTCGAAGAATATGCATCGGCTTTCAATAAGCTTTCTCAGTTAAAAAGAGAAATAGCCTCTTTGCAGACGGATGATGCGGCAAAGGCACGCAAAATCGAACTGCTTACATACCAGATTGACGAAATTGAAAACGCAAGCCTTACCGTCGGAGAAATGGAAGAGTTAAAGGCTGTCCGTACGCTTCACCGTAACAGTGAAAAAATTATCGGAGGCGTAAACGAAGCCTATGCGCTTTTAAACGGTGCGGATGAAATATCAGGCGCACTTGAACAGGTTAAAATGTCTGCCCGTCAGCTTGACTCGGTTTCTCAGTATTATTCGGCGCTTGATGAAAATGCCGAAAAGCTCAGAGAAATATGCTATCTCATAGAAGATGTTCAGGACAGTCTGTTGAATGTTATGGATGAGCTTGAATATGACCCGCAGTATGCGCAGGCTGTTGAGGACAGGCTTGACTATCTTAACCGCCTGAGCCGTAAATACGGCGAAACGGAAGAGGAAATGCTCTCTTTCTGCGAAAAATGCAGAAAGGAAAGACAGGATATTGAGCTTTCTGATGAAAGGCTTATTCAGCTTGAAGCAGAAGAAAAGAAGCAGTACGAATATGTTGTTTCTTTAGCTTCAAAGCTTACTCAATCAAGAAAAGATACAGGCGTTGATTTTTCGGAAAAGGTCAGGGAGGAGCTTGTTTTCCTCGATATGCCAAATGTTGTTTTTGCTGTTGATATAAAACCGTGCGATTTAAATGAAAACGGTGCGGATGAGGTGGAGTTTCTTATTTCTCCCAACCTTGGTGAAGCCCCCAAACCCATGGCGAAAATCGCTTCGGGTGGTGAACTTTCCCGAATTATGCTTGCCATAAAGAACGTTCTTTCCGATAAGGACGGAACAGAAACGCTTATTTTCGATGAAATTGATGCCGGTGTCAGCGGCAGAGCTGCCTCAAAGCTCGGCAAAAAGCTCTCTGCAGTTTCAGACGGCAGGCAGGTTATCTGTGTTACTCACCTTGCACAGATTGCCGCACAGGCAGACCACCACTTTGAAATAAGTAAGGCTTCTCACGGCGGCAAAACATATACAAGCGTAACTCCGCTTGACTTTGACGGCAGAAAGCGTGAGCTTGCCCGTATTATCGGCGGCGAAGAAATTACGCAGGCACAGCTTGATATGGCTGAGGAAATGTTGACAAAAAATTAAATTTATTATATTATCACAATAATTGTAATTCGGAGGAATTTTAAAATGAAAATTTATGACGAGCTCGTTGCCAGAGGTCTTATCGCTCAGGTAACGGATGAAAAAGAAATCAGAGAGCTTATCGACAACGGTAAGGCTGTTTTCTATATCGGCTTTGACCCTACCGCTGACAGCCTTCACGTCGGCCACTTTATGGCTCTTTGCCTTATGAAGCGCCTTCAGATGGCAGGTAACAAGCCTATAGCCCTTCTTGGCGGCGGTACGGGTATGATTGGTGACCCTTCCGGCAGAAGTGATCTTCGCCAGGTACTTACCAAGGAAACAATTCAGCACAATGTTGAGTGCTTCAAAAAGCAGATGAGCCGCTTTATTGAATTCGGCGAAGGCAAGGCTATGATGATTAACAATGCTGACTGGCTTCTTGACCTTAATTATGTTGATGTTCTTCGTGAGGTCGGTCATTGCTTCTCTGTCAATAATATGCTTCGTGCAGAGTGCTATAAGCAGAGAATGGAAAAGGGCTTAAGCTTCCTTGAATTCAACTATATGATTATGCAGAGCTACGACTTCTATCACCTCTACAAGGAATACGGCTGTAATATGCAGTTCGGCGGTGATGACCAGTGGTCAAATATGCTCGGAGGTACAGAGCTTATCCGTAAAAAGCTCGGCAAGGATGCCTATGCTATGTCTATTACTCTTCTCCTCAACTCCGAGGGTAAGAAGATGGGCAAAACGGCTTCGGGTGCAGTATGGCTTGACCCTGAAAAGACATCTCCGTATGAGTTCTATCAGTACTGGCGCAACGTAAGCGATGCCGACGTTCTCAAGTGCATCCGTATGCTTACCTTCCTTCCTCTTGAAGAAATCGACGAAATGGATAGCTGGGAGGGCAGTCAGCTCAACAAGGCAAAGGAAATCCTCGGCTTTGAGCTTACAAAGCTTGTTCACGGCGAAGAAGAGGCAATCAAGGCACAGGAGGCAGCACGCGCACTCTTCAGAGGCGGTGCAAATGCCGACAATATGCCCACTACCGTTCTTGCAGCAGAGGATTTTACAGACGGTAAGGTAGGTATCATCGATATTCTTGTCAAGACTGCAATCGCTAAGTCAAGAGGCGAAGCACGTAGACTTGTTGAGCAGGGCGGTGTTTCCCTTGATGATGAAAAGGTAACTTCAATAGATACCTTTGTCGACGAAGCAAAGCTTGCCGACGGCGGCTACGCAATCGTTAAGAAGGGTAAGAAGGTCTTCCATAAAATCACAAAGTAAATTATACAGATTGTTTAATACCGACGGCGCTTGCCGTCGGTATTTTTTTGCGCGTATGGCAGATAATAATTACATATTGTTTGTTAGGTGGCAAATGTTTTGAAGCGTAAAAGGTTTATAGCTTTTCCAAGGCAATTGGTAGTTTATTTTTTGGTTATAGCCGTTCTCGGGCTTCTTCCCGTGCGTATTCTGCTGGTCGGAAACGAATACAGACAAGCGGCAGAAAACTCAGGCGCGAAGAGTCTTACCGTAGCCCACAGCAGGGGGATTATATACGATAGAAGGTTAAGACGGCTGACTTGTGAAAGCACTGTTACTGTGTCGGTTATAAGGCCTACTGTGTCGGCGCTTAATTCTTTGAAAACGGTTCTTGGTGACAATGAAATGTCAGCTTTAAGAGAGCAGTTCTCACAAGAGAATCCCGTTTTAATGAAAATAGGAAACTCAGTTGAAAACGATGATATAATGACGCTTCCTATATACAATCGGTATAGTTCAAGACAGACAGCTTCTCATATTATAGGCTATCTTTCGGACGGAGAAACAAAGGGAATCAGCGGAATCGAAAGCAGCTTCGATTCTTTTCTCTCTTCTCACGTCGGCCGGCTTGACGTGCGTTATTTTGCCGATGCTAACGGCTCGGGTTTACCGGGTACAGATTTTGAGCTGATAAACAATAATTATAACAGTAGCGGCGGTGTTGTCCTGACTATTGATAAAAAATTCCAAGCGGCTCTGGAGTCGGCGGCGGATGAGTGCAGACTCGGAAAAGGTGCGGCTGTTATGCTCGATATAAACAGCGGTGAAATAGTAGCGGCGGTAAGCAGACCCGATTTTGACAGAAACAGTATTTCTGCCTGCCTTACCGATGAAAGCCTTCCACTTTTCAATAGGGTACTCGGCTCATATCCAGTCGGTTCGGTTTTTAAGTCTCTTATAGCCGCATCTGGACTTGAGCAGGGGGCAGACCCCTTGGCTGAATTTGAGTGCAAGGGCTATACGGTAAGTGGTGGCAAAACCTTCAAATGTATGAAAAACCACGGTACGGTCAATATGGCGTCTGCCTTGGCTTATTCGTGTAACTGCTATTTTATCAATCTCATTGAGACACTAAATATTAATCAAGTGCTTGAAGCGGCAAAAAATCTCGGCTTCGGCAGCAGTATTGAGCTGGCAGAGAATATATGTACCTACAGCGGGAATTTACCTGAAGCAGCCGAGCTTGAGCAGTCGGGTGCAAGGGCAAATTTCTCTTTCGGTCAGGGCAGTCTTACCGCAAACGTAATTCAGGTTGCCTGCCTTTATTCGGCAATTGCAAACGGCGGTGAATACAAAAAGCCGTATCTTGTCAAAGGTCTTTGCGATGAAAATATGACCGTTTACGATGAATACGCTTCGCCTTCGCCGGTAAAGGTTTTTTCAGAATCAACGGCGGATACTATCAGCTCTTTTCTTGAACTTGCCGTGCGTGAAGGCACAGGTGCTTCGGCACAGGTTGAAAACTGTCGCGTTGCAGGTAAAACGGCAACGGCACAGACGGGCATTTTTGTCGGCGGCGAGGAGCGTGTCGTCACGTGGTTTGCAGGCTTTTATCCTTACGAAAAACCCGAATACGTGCTTGTTGTAATGTGTGAAGACGGTGACTCGGGCTCATCGGACTGCGCTCCCGTGTTTTCACAAACAGTAAATTATATATTAAATAATTATTAAAAAATATTTGCTTTATTATAATTATTGTGATATAATGCATTGATATGAAGATAGGGGATAGTATGTAATGAGGATTTTGGGAATAGACCCCGGCTATGCAATAGTCGGCTACGGTATTGTGGATTATGAATCCAACCGCTTTAAGGTTGTGGATTACGGTGCGGTTACAACTGCGGCACACACACCGTTTGATCTGCGTCTTCAGACAATTTACAACGGTCTTTCCTGCCTTATCGAAAAATATTCCCCCGATGCTATGTCCATTGAAAAGCTCTTTTTCAATACCAATACAACAACCGCTATTGATGTTGCGCAGGCAAGGGGGGTTATCGTCCTTGCCGCCGCACAGGGCGGTCTGGATATTGCGGAATACACTCCGCTTCAGGTTAAGCAGAGTGTTGTCGGCTACGGTAGGGCAGAGAAAAAGCAGGTACAGGAAATGACACGGTTGATGCTTAATCTCAAAGCTATCCCCAAGCCCGACGATACTGCTGACGCCCTTGCCCTTGCAATCTGCCACGCCCATAGCGCAGGCTCTTTGCTCGGAAGAATGAAAGGATAAAGAACTATGTTTTATTCACTTACAGGTACAGTTGTACATACAGACGAAACAAGCGTTGCTCTTTCCTGCGGCGGTGTTGCCTTCCGTTGTTATACGAGCTTCAATACCCTGCGCAAAATTGCTTCAACGGGTGAAACAGTAACGCTTTATACATATCTGTCGGTGCGTGAGGATGCGCTGGATTTATTCGGCTTTGCCGATACGGATGAGCTTGACTGCTTTAAAATCTTAATTGGTGTTTCGGGTGTTGGCCCTAAAGCGGGTCTTGCTATTCTGTCACAGCTCACTCCCGATAAGCTGGCATTAGCGGTTGCCTCGGGTGACGTAAAGGCAATTACGGCGGCACAGGGTGTCGGTCCTAAAATTGCACAGAGAATTATTACCGAAATCAAAGATAAACTTGCCCCCTTTGCTACGGGTGCGGCTGCGGTGGAATTTGCCGAAGTCAAGGCCGCCGTTTCAATGGATCCCGGCAACGAAGCCGTTGATGCGCTGATGTCACTCGGCTTCTCCCGTACCGAGGCGAGCGTTGCTGTCGGTAGGCTTGACCCGGGCTTACCCGTTGACGAGCTTATTAAAAAAGCCCTTCTTTCCCTGTCGGGCGGATTTTAAGAGGTGAAAACTGATGTTTGGAAACGAAGAAATGGATTTTGAAAGCCGTATAGTGGCTTCGGGCTATACTCCCGAGGATAACAATATTGAGCTTTCTTTAAGACCTCAGTGCCTTGATGATTACGTCGGACAGGAAAAGGTAAAGGAAAACCTGCGTATATATATTGAGGCGGCTAAAAACCGAAATGAACCGCTTGACCACGTTTTGCTTTACGGCCCTCCGGGTCTGGGTAAAACCACTCTTGCGGGAATTATTGCAAACGAAATGGGCGTTAATTTCAGAGTTACCTCGGGCCCCGCAATCGAAAAACCGGGTGACCTGGCAGCTCTGCTTACCAATCTTAACGACGGTGACGTGCTTTTTGTCGATGAAATTCACCGCCTTTCACGTGCGGTAGAGGAAGTGCTGTATCCCGCAATGGAGGATAACGCTCTCGATATCATAATCGGCAAGGGACCTTCAGCAAGATCAATAAGACTCGATCTCAAGCGTTTTACCCTCATCGGTGCAACTACAAGAGCAGGTCAGTTAAGCGCTCCTCTGCGTGATCGCTTCGGTGTGCTTTTCCGTCTTGAGCTTTATACTCCTGAAGAGCTTGCAGGCATAATAAAACGCTCTGCGGGAATACTCAATATCGAAGCAGACAACGACGGTGCTCTGGAAATTGCCTCCCGTTCACGAGGCACTCCCCGAATTGCAAACAGACTGCTCAAGCGTACGCGTGACTTTGCCGAGGTTTTCGGCAAAGGTGTTATCGACCTTGAAAGTGCCCGCCTTGCACTCAACCGCCTCGAAATCGATGAACTAGGTCTTGATAATATTGACAGGCTTCTTCTCTCGTCAATTATCAGGTTCTACAAGGGCGGTCCCGTCGGTCTGGAAACGATAGCAGCGGCTATCGGCGAGGAAGCAATAACGATAGAAGACGTATACGAGCCCTATCTTATGCAAATCGGTTTCCTCAGCCGTACACCGAGAGGCAGAGTTGTTACTCCTGCAGGCTATGCTCATCTGGGCATTCCTATGGAGGGTCAGCAGCGGCTGTTTTAGAGAGGATTGATTTTCACTGGGAAGATTATTTGGTACGGACGGTGCAAGAGGTGTAGCAAACAGCGAGCTTACGTGTGAGCTGGCTATGCAGATTGGTAGGGCGGCGGCAATGGTGCTGTCGGACGGAAAATGCAAACGTCCGCGGGTCTTAATCGGTGCTGATACAAGAATTTCTTCCGAAATGCTTTGCTCGGCAATTTCCGCAGGGCTTTGTTCTGTGGGTGCGGATGTTCTTGTTCTGGGTGTGCTTCCCACACCTGCCGTGGCGTTTCTTGTTCAGAAATACGGTTACGATGCGGGTGTTATGATATCCGCTTCCCACAACCCCTGTGAATACAACGGAATTAAAATTTTCAAGTCGGACGGATATAAATTGCCCGATGAATTGGAAGAAAAAATAGAAGAGATTATTCTTGACGGCACAATAGTGCCGGATGTTAAAACGGGCGGCGGTGTCGGCAGAATACGCCACGCGGATATGCCGAGGTTTGATTATATCGAGCATCTGCTTTCGACCGTTAGCGGAGATTTTTCGGGTATAAAAATTGCTCTGGACTGTGCCAACGGCTCCGCTTCCCTTACTGCACCGGAGCTTTTTACCGAGCTCGGAGCGGATTTTGAAATACTTTCCGCCGTGCCCAACGGTGTGAATATCAACCGCGACTGCGGCTCAACACACCCCGAAGCTTTGCGGAAATTCGTCACCGATAACGGCTGTCAGGTGGGCTTTGCCTTTGACGGCGATGCCGACAGGCTTATGGCTGTTGACGAAAACGGCAGGGTGGTTGACGGCGACAGAATCGTTGCAATCTGCGCTTCGTATCTTAAAAACCAAGGCAGGCTGAAAAAAGATACTGCTGTAGTTACCGTGATGAGCAATATGGGATTTCACGACTTTTGTAAAACAAACGGAATTTCGGTTGAACTTACCTCGGTCGGTGACAGATACGTTCTTGAAAGAATGCTTGAGGGCGGTTATTCAATAGGCGGAGAGCAGTCGGGTCACGTGATTTTTCTGGACTACGCCTCAACCGGTGACGGTCAGCTGACCGCAATTCAGCTTTTACAGATACTTCGTGACAGCGGCAGAACACTCGGCGAACTTGCAAGCGAAATTGAAATCTATCCGCAGGTTATGGTAAATGTACGTGTTTCCCAAATCGGTAAAGCAAGATACGCTAACGATGCGGAAATTAAAAAGGCAGTTGAGAGTGCCGAAAAAGAATTAGGCACAAACGGCAGAGTTATAGTGCGTGTTTCGGGCACGGAGCCCGTAATCAGGGTTATGGTTGAAGGTAAAGATGAAATATTAATCAGCCGTATTGCCCGGGAAATAGCAAGTGTAATAAAAGACAGACTTATATAAATTACGAGGAATTTAAAATGAGAGTTTCGGACAAATGGAAGGAATATGAATTGCTTGACTGTACAAACGGTGAGCGACTGGAGCGATGGGGAGATATCATCCTTATCCGTCCCGACCCCCAGGTTATCTGGAAAACAGGCAGACGTCATCCGCTGTGGAGAAAGGCAAACGCAAGGTACAACCGCTCGCAGTCGGGCGGAGGCCATTGGGAGCTGCTCGGCAAGCTTCCGGACAGGTGGGAAATTGCCTATGGCGACCTTAAGTTCAATATCAAAACAATGGGCTTCAAGCATACGGGTCTTTTTCCCGAGCAGGCAGCAAACTGGGATTTGGTTCGTGAAATGATTGAGTCTGCAGACAGACCGCTTAAGGTGCTGAATCTCTTTGCCTATACCGGCGGCGCAACCGTTGCCGCACTCAAGAGTGGCGCACACGTTACCCACGTTGACGCTTCAAAGGGTATGGTGCAGTGGGCAAAGGAAAACGCTGTTTCAAGCGGTGTAGCAGATGCTCCCGTTAGGTGGCTTGTTGATGACTGTATAAAGTTTGTCCAGCGTGAAATCCGCAGAGGAAATAAATACGATATCATTATTATGGACCCGCCGTCATACGGCAGAGGCCGGGGCGGCGAAGTCTGGAAATTAGAGGACGAGGTTTACGGCTTTGTTGAACTTTGCGAGCAGCTTTTGTCCGACAACGCCGTAGCTATACTTATAAATTCATACACAACCGGTCTTTCACCGTCAGTTATGGAATACATACTCGGTTCAACGGTTGTGCCCAAGCACGGCGGATATGTTTCGGGCTCAGAACTCGGTCTTACTGCAACTCAGTCGGGTATGCCTTTGCCTTGCGGTGCTACGGCAATATGGAGAAAAAAACAGGGAAAGTAAAAGAATGGGAAAGATAATTGAGTTTGAAAACGTAAGCTTCCGTTACGAGGCGGACGAAGAGGGTCAGGTGCTTCCTCTTGCCGTTAAAAATGTCAGTCTCGGAATTGAAGAGGGCAGCTTTGTTGCCGTGCTCGGCCACAACGGCTCGGGAAAATCCACCCTCGCAAAGCTTACCAACGCTATAAATATTCCCGAGAGCGGTAAGGTTACTGTAAACGGGCTTGATACACGGGACGAAAACAATACGGATGAAATCCGCCGCACAGTGGGTATGGTGTTCCAGAATCCAGACAACCAGATTGTTGCCACAATCGTTGAGGATGACGTTGCGTTCGGACCCGAAAATCTTGGCGTAGAGCCCGGGGAAATCCGCAGGCGTGTTGACGATGCTCTGAAAGCAGTTAATATGTACGAATTCCGAAACAGCGAGCCGTATAAGCTTTCGGGCGGTCAGAAGCAGCGTGTTGCAATTGCAGGCGTTATCGCTATGCAGACAAGGTGCATAGTTCTTGATGAGCCTACTGCAATGCTTGACCCCAACGGCAGAAAAGAAGTCCTTGCCACAATCAAGCGCCTTAACAGGGAAAGAGGTATTACGGTTGTGCTTGTAACCCACTTTATGGATGAAGCTGTTCAGGCAGACAGAGTTGTCGTCATTGACGGTGGCGAGGTTTATTTGGACGGTACGCCCCGTGAGGTTTTTTCAAAGGCAGATGAGCTTATTGCCGTCGGACTTGATGTACCCCAGGCAACACAGCTTGCAAAAGCCCTGAAAGCGCAGGGCGTTGATATCCCGACGGATATACTCAACGAAGAAGAGTGTATCCAAGCAGTTCTTAAACTTTTGAAGGAGTAAACGATGCCGATTATTTCGCTTAAAAACGTTACTCATACATACAGCGAGGGTACACCGCTGAGTGTGAGTGCGATAAAGAATATAAATCTGGATATTGAAGCAGGCGAGCTTGTCGGCATTATCGGTCATACAGGCTCGGGTAAGAGTACGCTTATTCAGCACCTCAACGGCTTGCTTAAGCCTAATGAAGGTACTGTTGAAATCGATGGTGAGAATATCTGGGCAGACAAGAAAAAAATCCGCTCAGTTCGCTCCAAGGTCGGTCTTTGCTTCCAGTATCCTGAATATCAGCTGTTTGAAGAAACAGTTTATAAAGATATTTCCTTTGGCCCTAAAAATATGGGTATGAATGAAGCACAGATAAAAGAAAGTGTCCTTCGTGCGGCACAGTACGTAGGTCTAAAGCCTGAACTTCTCAACAAATCTCCTTTTGATTTGTCGGGCGGTGAAAAGCGCCGCGCCGCAATAGCAGGCGTTATGGCAATGAACCCGAAAATCCTTATTCTTGATGAGCCCACGGCAGGTCTTGACCCCAAGGGCAGGCAGGAAATACTTGCAATGATTAAGGATTATAAGAAGAAAACAGGAAGCACCGTTCTTCTCGTTTCCCACAGTATGGAGGACGTTGCAAGCGTAGCTACAAAAATCCTTGTTATGAACAAGGG